>CAWUIT010000071.1:0-11361 GCA_963922345.1 uncultured Dokdonia sp.
TTAACTCTCAAAGGGAACTGAGAGTTCCACCTAATCATCTTAAACCTGATTTATTTTATTCACCAGAGAGTAATGTGTACGCGGTACTCAATGAAAATATCGTAATAGGAAAAGATATTAGACTACGCACCAGGTCTGGCAAAGATGAAATTGCGGGATGGCAAGTGAGCCTGCCTGCACCATTGGTAAAAAATCCTCAAGGTGAATACACAGGAACGTTACTGAGTAGAAAAGGCAAACCCTTCTTTTATGCCATAGATGATGATGGACGTGTTTTCCTATCAGGGAAGTTTGAAGATGAGCAGGACGAAGTAATTCTTAACATAAACCCTTATGTAGCCGAGTTACCCTTAAAGTTTAGGTCTTTCCCAGATAGGCAAGCACCAAGAGAGCGAAGAGCGAGATAAAACCCCAAATAGTGATGCCGAAAATGAACTGTAATTACGCTTTCGCGAAATCGAGTTTGAGAGATTCACGACTAGAAGGAGAGCGCAGCGGTAAAGCAGAAAAATGAAACAGCAATTTGTGCAGACATATTACACTTATGCTAAAGAGGCAGAACAGCGCACAGGGATTCCAGCACTTTTTGGGCTTGCCCAATGTGCGCTAGAAACAGGTTGGAGCAAAACCATTAAAGGTAATATGCTATTCGGTATAAAAGTAGGTAGTGGCAGAAATTACGGTGGTTGGCAAGGAGACAAGCAATTGATTAAAACTACTGAATACTCTAGTATATCGACAAAATGGTTTCCTGTTATTTTATCAGGATTTCCTATTCTACTTTCTAGTGGAAAATGGAAATATCGTGTACTGGACGAGTTTAGGGCCTATGCTTCACCGCTACACTCTTTTATAGATTGGGCAGGACTTTTAAAGAGTAATGTTAGATATCGTTCAGCATTTCAACATACCACAAATCCACATCAATTTGCAAAAGAAATCGCTAATGCTGGTTATGCTACAGACCCAAACTACGCTGATAAAATTTCTCAATTAATCTTTGAAATTGAAGCGTTAGTTCCAGTTTCATCAAAAAAGAAGTCATTAAAGAATACTAATAAACCTCTTATAGCCTTTGTAACCATCGGGGGGATTCTTATCACATTAGCCGTTTTAAAACTAACAGATGTATGGAAATAAAAATCTTTAAACTTATTGCTATCATTTTAGGAGCCACAGGATTTTGGAAGCTTATTGAAATCCTGTTGCAATATGGAATGCAGAAACGTCTTAAAAATGCAGAAATACGCAACTTAAACATTCAAGCCAATAGTCTAGTGGTAGAGAATTATAAGTTATGGTCTGAAAATATGGAAAAGCGTTTGAAACAGCTAGAAAGTAAAAATGCTTTAATGAATAAAACCATCACAAAACAGCGCGACCGTATTACCGAATTAGAAAAATATGTAGACCAACTGGAAGCCGAAATACAGGCTTATAAAAAAGAGAAAAAAGATGAACGTAGATAAAGGAAATAATACGCTGAATTACATTTTTGGAGCATTTATTCTATTGAGTGCTGTTAAAATAGGATCAGACCTATTCGTGCGATACAAAAAGAGCAAAGAACCTGTAAAAGGTTGTGGTTGTGGCAAAAAGTAGTGATCAACATATCTATGTTGGGTTAGGCACTTTGTCAATTTTATTGATAGGTGCTTTTGTTGTTTACCAAAAATCAAAAGTAAAGTCGGTTACAAATCGAGTGGTACAAATCAATCGACGACCTATCGATTTGTCAGTTTTTGATAGTCCAGATATTCCTGGATCTGGTAATTGTATGGATAGAAAATTACTTTTTATGTTGCAACAACTCGAGTCCAGAACAGGCTACCCTATTTTTAACTGGATAAACTCTGGTGCTCGTAGTCCTGCACACAATAGCAAAGTAGGTGGCGCTTCCAGTTCTTCTCACAAAATACCAACGTGCAAAGCTGTAGATATTAAGGCTCAAACTACGTTTATCCGAAATCACTTAGTCTCTGTAGCTCGTGATGTTGGATTTAAGCGCATTGGAGTAGGTAGAACCTTTGTGCATCTTGATACTGATGATAGGAAATCGCAGTATGTAGCTTGGGGTTATCCAAGTGGGACGCCAGCGGAGGTTAATCCTTTTGTGTAATCTTCTTCACAAAAATCTGAGTAATAAAATCAGTTCCGTCTTCACGCTCAATAATTGCAATACCTGTATGGGTGAAATCACCCAGTATATTTTTCTTGTGCCCTGAACTTTTCATAAAATCGTCAACGATAATTTCGGGTCTAAAATTCCAAAATTTGTGACAATTCTCTGCAATAGCCGATAGCTTGAAAAAGTATTTTAAAAGTATACTTCGCTTTTTAAATTTATAGTGATTCACAGTATTATTTGCTTTTAGATAATTACTGTGTTGCTCCGCTACAAGGGAAATATTCTCATCAAACTCTAAAGGAGCAAGATTGTTATTGATTCTCGTTTGATTTACTGCATTGTGAAGCATAAGCGCTTTTACTTTATTAGACTTTAAGGATTGTGCTGTTGAAGTACCACAGCAGATTAACAGTATTAGAGTGCTTAATTTTAGATTTTTGATTACCAACATATTTTGCCTTTTTGTATTAATAATGTTAGAAAGCATTGAGTTTTCCCTAATTTTATATTATGGAATTTGATATAGAACGCTTTATAGAACCTAGTAATAGGATGTACGACATTGCTTTAGCCGAAATTAAAAGAGGTAAAAAGCAAAGTCATTGGATGTGGTACATTTTCCCGCAGCTCAAAGGTTTAGGTAAAACAAGTACTTCAGAATTATATGGGATAGCATCCATAGAAGAAGCACAAGCCTATTTAGTGCATCCTGTTTTAGGTGCACGTCTACGCAAAATCACCCAAGCAGTTTTAAATGTAAAAGATAAAACCGCCTTTGAGATTTTTGGTACACCAGATTACTTGAAACTAAAGTCTTGTATGACCTTATTTAAAATTGCAGCTCCAAAAGAAATAATCTTTCAAGAAGTAATTGACAGTTATTATATGGGGTATGATGATGGTTTAACGGTAATTAAACTAGATCTATAATTAATAGAGAAAACTGAGGAAAACTTGCACATTGATATATTGCGGTTATGAAAAATCTAGATTTCACAAAGACAGAAGACATTGTTGAATTTGCTAATAACTATAAATGTTACAAAGATCAAGTATCGCTACCAGACTCTATTTATAAACAGATCGATACTTGGGTGGGACATTATAATAATGGTATAATTACAGCCAGAGAACTAGTTAATTTAACCATAGATATCGTTTTAGAATTTATGAAAAGTTTGAATTTAGATTAGAACCTAATGCAATGGGAAAACTAGGGGAAATCATATCTGTTAGATTTTTACCCTGATGAAAACGAAGTCTAACTTAAATTTTAGGATATGAATGATTAGATAATGAACCGATTGCTGGCGTCGATCAAGGTCTATAAGGGAATTTGAAATAACAATTCCTGAAGCCAGCCCGTTTTTTATTAATTTGATATTCAAAACTTTATGACTGTTTCTCAACTTTTATTTTCAAATAAACTACCTAACAAAAGTAAAAATGGCGATGCTGTTTCTTCTTTTGACATAGAAGATTTAGGTCTTTCTTTTTTTCTATTAGCAGATGGCGTAGGTGGTTGTGTAGGAGATTATAAGGCAAGTGACACTGCTGTTGAGGTGTTTGAATTATGCTTTCGCGAAAGCGATGAAAAAAATATTCCCAAAAGAATATCAAATAGTATAGAAGAAATAAACAATCTCATTCTTTCTGAAACTGGTTATTACCAAGGAATGAAAACAACTCTTGTGGTTACAGTATTAGATATAAAGAATAGCGTATTGTATTATTCAAGTATAGGCGATTCTAGGTTGTACCGAATTGATAGTACAACTGTTGAGCAATTGTCTATGGATGAAGTAAAAGCGGTAGTAAGAAAAAAGCAGGATGGTTCACCCATTGTTCAAGGTGGTGCCATAGTAAATGCCATAGGCGTTTCAAATGTAATAGGTACAAAGCTACTACAACACGATGTGAAATCTATTAAAATTGAAGAAAGCTCTTCCTTTTTATTGGCGAGTGATGGTTTTTATGACAAAATGATAGACGCTGATGTATATCTTCCTAAAATGCACAAAACGCTATACTTTGATAACCAATTTAGACACCTACAAGAAGACGTGCAAAGACAGCAAGATGATGACGCTAGTGCTATTTTCTTTAGGATAATTAAAGAGGAAGATAACCAATTATGGAAAGCACAGAAGCAAATTTTTGATAATCTTCTAGACGCAATTGAGTCCAAAGACGAAAAGAAAGCGATAAGTATAACTAGAACTATTTCCTTGTCTCAGTATGATAATACCTTTAATTTTTATGATACAGCCATTAAGCGTATGCGAGCTATAGCGTTTAATTCTAGTGCTTTGTACTCTGAGCTTGTTGGGTTGTTGCGTGAGAGTCGGAGGAGTTATTGATTGTTGTTTAAAAGATTAGTTTCTATAGGGAAAACTGGGGAAAACTGAACACTTTGGTTATTTGATAAAAAAACTGGAAGTATGTCTAACAACAAAATAGAAATAAAAAATCTTTCTTTTCACTTTGGTGAAACTCAAATATTAAATGATATTGATTTGACACTAGACCAAGGAGCTTTTTTAGCTATACTTGGAGCGTCAGGAAGTGGTAAGTCTACTTTGTTACGTATTTTAAGTAATATACTTCCAGATTATAAAGGTACTATATCTGTCTTTGGAAAAACACCTAAAGAATATTTAGACACTGGCAAGCTTTCTTTTATGTTTCAAGAAGCTAGTTTAATGCCTAATCTTAATGTAAGAGACAACATAAGTTTTCCTTTAAAACTTCGTGGCCAAGACATTGAATCAAATTTCATTAATGAATTACTAGATATCGTAGGTCTTACAGAGCACCAACATAAGTATCCATCAGAACTTTCTGGTGGAATGAAAACACGTGTTTCACTTGCTAGAGCATTTGTTACAAAACCAGAAGTCTTGCTACTAGACGAACCGTTCTCTGCGCTTGATATTTCTTGGAGATATGAATTATATAGTTATTTGAAAAAGTTTGCTTCAACATTTCATACCACTGTTTTACTTGTCACACACGACATCCAAGAGTCTTTATTGCTAGGTAACGACATAGTGATACTTTCAAAAGGTGGATATATTAGAGAATCAAAAAAACCAATTGACAATAATTTAACCCATTACGGCTATCAAGCCGTTAATGAGGTGGTAGAGAAAAATACTGAACTACTACTCGATATACAAACCAAAATTATTATTGATGGAATACGAGAAAGTGCAGATTATAAAGAAGCTTTATCGTTTGCAAATTCGGTTCTCAAAAAAATAGATTTGAACGATACGTTACATCAAGAGATATTTGATAATTTTCAATTATTTAAACCTTACGTAGATGATGAGCAACTCTTTCATTTATTGATGCAAATGTGGAATGATACTACTTCGTGGGAGCTCAAGCAGGAGTTAATGTGGCGTATTTTAGACTCAAAACTAGCTGATGATTCTGTACATAGTAAAGTGTATAATTTTATAACCGCCAATTGGGATGCGTTTGCTAAAAAAAGCCAACAACAAAAATATTTTCAACCAAGTGAACTATTTAAAGATACCGAAGAAAGATTAAGTAATCCAGATTATCCATCACATAAAGACTGGCTGTACTTAGTTTATTTGAAAGCTATGATCAGTAATAATGAAGAGGTTAATAAAAAGGCAATTGATTTTACCAAAGATTACTTAGAGAAAAAAAGTAATGTACCTTATGCGGCCTATGTCGCCCAAGTTTATAATACCAAAACACCAGCATTTGAAAAATAGATACCTATATATAATTTTAATAGCGCTAGTTCTTGTTGCGTGGGAATACTTTGGGCAATCCAGCAATACGGTACGTTTATTAATAAGCAGTCCTTCTAATGTGGTGTCTTATTTTAGTGCTGAATATTCTAGTTTACTTACTGCTACTGGCACTACCTTGTTAGAGTCTGTTTTAGGATTACTTATTGCAACGAGCTTTAGCTTTGGGATTATGATTATTTGTTTCTATTTTCCAAAGTTTTTAAATTTTATTATGCCAGTAATGATAGGCTCACAAGTAGTGCCACTTATTGTGTTGGCACCATTTTTTATACTATTACTAGGTATAGGTTTAAGTTCTAAAGTAGCGATGGCAGCATTGATATCTTTCTTTCCTGTATTTGTAAACTTTGGCACAGGAATAAAAGCGATACCACAAGAGATTAATGAGTTTGCACATATAAATCAAACCACAACCTGGCGTAGAATTATAAACATCTATTTCCCGTTATCCTTGCCTAGCATTTTTTCTGGGCTCAAAATTGCAGCCACCTTATCTGTAATAGGGGCAATTGTGGCTGAGTTTACTGGAGCAAAAATAGGTCTAGGCAAAAATTTATTTTTAAGTGCAAAGCGTTTAGAGCCAGAATTAATGATGTCTTCATTGTTATTATCGACCTTACTGGGCGCATTGATGTTTGGAGTCATACTAATTTTAGAGAGAAAAATTATAACATATAATAAGTAAAAAATGAGAAAACTAACAATTATACTTTTAGTTGCAATACTAATAATAGGATGTAAAAATGAGAAAAAGAGAGATAACGAACTCACCAAAATATCATTTATTCAAGAATGGTTTCCAAACGCAAATTATGCGGGAGAGCTATTAGCGATGTATGAATTCGATGAGGCGGAAGGATTAAATATTGAAATTCAAGCAGGATCTTATGATATCGATCCAATAAAAATGGTCCTAAGTGGTGCAAATGATTTTGGAATTGTTAGTGCTGATAGATTAATAGAAGCAAATGAAAAAGGAGCCGACTTAAAAGCGATTGCTATTGCAAATTACAAATCCCCAACTTGTTTTATTTCAAAAAAAGAGGTGCCTCTTGCTTCTCCAGAAGATTTTAACGACAAAAGAGTTGGTGTTTTAACGGGTACAAATACTGAAATAATTTATAATATATTGAAAAATAAATCTAAGTTTCAAGCATCTGAAGAAATTGAAGTTCCATTTGATTTAAATACATTTCTCTTAGGTGAATATGAAATACGACCAGCTTTTGCATATGATGAACCTGTTTCTTTGGAGTTACAAAATATAGAATATAATATATTACATCCCGAAGATTATGGTATTAATTTTTTAGGAACAGTTTATTTCTGTAAAGCTGAATTAATTAAAGAAAGCCCAGATCTAGTAAGATCTTTCGTTAAGTCTTTGAAAAACGGATGGGCAGAGGTGTTTAAAAATCCTAAAAAAGGTATTGATTACTTAAAAGAATTCGATTCTGAAGTCGACTTGAATCGAGAAACCATATCGTTAGTTAAAGCCCTTCCTTATTTTGAGGGAGAAGATAAAAAGTTGCTTTGGGCTTCTAAAGAAACTTGGGAAAATACTGCATCCATTTTGATTGAAAAAGGAAGCATTAAAGAGTTTGATTTTAATGAATGTGTAGATTATACCTTTTTGAATGAGTAAGGTAATCGAAATTACAAATAATGAGAAAGTTCGCTTAATGCGTGATTCTGCCTGGGTTTCAAATGCGAATAATTGGAGTAAAAGTAGAAATTTACCAAATTCGCTAAAAAACCATATATATAAAACAATACTAAATCAGATAATAAATAAAGATTCTCTTTTAGTTGATTTAGGTTGTGGGTCAGCTTGGTTATTAGATTATATTTTGAAAAAAAATGAAATAAAATTTAAATATTTAGGGCTCGATATAAATTCTTATTTTATCACACATAATAAAGAGAAATACAAAGGAATTCGGCATATAAAATTTAAACAAACCGACCTTGAAAAATCGCAAAATCTTTCTAAAGATTTCAATTCTCAATCTAACTTATTTATTGCCTGCCTTTCATTTATTGAAATAATCGAATTAGATATAGCATTTAAGAATGTCGCAGAAATGATGAAAGATGATGAATGTTTAACCTTAATTGTATTAGATCCATTTTTTGAAATATTCAGGATGTCTGACGATATTAACGCAATGGAGTCTAACTTAATTAATTTTTTTAATTACAAAATGTCTTATTACAAGAAGGAAATTAAATTAAACAATGATTTACAATTTAGCAGTCAATACATAGGGTTACTTCATAAAATGGAAGACTATATAACGAAAGGCGCCAATAGTGGTCTAAATCTCACTTCAACAACGACTATAAATTGTTATAATAATGATTCTAAAACTGGAACAATATATAAGGTACTCAATTTTATAAAGAATGACAAAGCCAAACATTAGGAAACGACATTTAAAACTTGTTTTTTTCGGAAGTAGTGATGAAGGAGACAATGAATCGGTAGCTTCTGATAAAAAACAAGATATCATCAACTTAATACAGGTTTTGAATGAAGATGAAACCTTGGCTAAAGTTTCTATATACACTGGAGGCTATGGTGGAACGATGAATATGATTGCTGGGTGCTTTCAAGAAAAGCTAAATAATGAAATTAAAAAAGAAATAGTAGGTGTAGTCTCCGAAATTTATGGAATTAGAGAAGATAAGGATGAACTTCAGAATGATGATCCAAACAAAATTAGTAGACATAATGATCGGCTTATATGGACAAACAGTCTTCAAGAGCGAACAGAAATTCTTATTGAATCGGCACCTAACATAATTGTTCTTCCAGGCAAACAAGGAACGCTTATCGAATTTTTATTGGCTGATGAAAATGCTAGACTAACTTATAACACCAACAAGACTATTACAAAACATTTCTTCCTTGATGTATTTTGGAGAGATACATTGTTTCAAAGTCATTTTATTCGAAAGTCCTATTATGAAAATTCGAAAGAAAAGCCAAAACAACATTTTTTTATTGGTGAAGATTCTGACTCCTGGAATAATTTTATATATGATTTTGATGGACAGGATATCATATCGTACAATGATATACACACTTCTGGCGATACCGATTTAAAGTCCTTATACACTGATATTAGCAAAAAACTAGAAGGGTTAAACAATTGGAAATACTGTATTGAGGGATTAGATTTTGCTTATACTATAAAAACTAGTAACAAAATTGAAGAGTCGAAATTCTCCAACATTGGTAAAAAAGATTACAATCATTCAACTGAACAATTTTTAAAAGATCAAAGTATAATAAGGAGCTATATTGAGGATAATATTGTTTCCTATTGTGTTTACAGTAATTATAAAAATGACAATACTCCTATTGCAAATGAGTTAGAATTTAATGAAGCGAAAGATATTCCTTTAAATGCATTGCGTAATAAAAAGATAAGATTTGAAGATTGGGCTGATTATTTAAGAACGAAAGAAATTGGTTCGTCAACAATATTTTTATTTGAAAAATTTGAAACCAATTCGTTAGTAATAAATTCTGGCTACGAAATGTATTATTCTCTTTTTGTAACATTAAACGTCAATGTAACACCAAAGATTTTTGATTTTATCAAAAATACATTGAAAGAATTTTTATTTAGAGTTTCAAATTCAAAGTCAATTGAAATTTTTCAAAGAAAAGAAAAATCCCTCCGCAACACCTCCCTAAAATCCTCTCTGGCCGCTGTAATGTCTCGTAATATGAGTCATAACATCGGTTCTCACGTACTTAATAAATTATCTAGTGCTGCAGCGATAAACAGCTTTTTCTCATTACAAGGGAATAAGCGTTTTGTGCGAGCTATAGAAACAAAGGACTATGAAAGTTGGCTTAGTGAATCAAATAAAGAGAATGAGGAACTTGCATTAAAGGATGCAGATTTTGAATTCTCAGAGACAACACTCTCCAAAGACGAACAATCAGAACGGACTTATGTCACTTTTGCTCCAAATGAAAAGAACAGTTCAACATTTAAACCTATCTACAAACTCTCACCCTACTTTGTAGATGTAAATAACAATACCACCAAAGAAGAGCTGGCAAGAGTCTTTAACGATTACCTCAAAAAACGTATGGATTTTGTAGCAGATGTGGCTACATCTAACAAAGCATTACTCAACAGTAATAAATACCTATTTGCAGATATCTTTAGAGGCTTTGAACGCAATTTGTTGTTACTACAAAACATAAGTGGTAAAGAAGATAAGTTTAGTTACCAGTTTGATTTTCAATATGAAGATGAAAATGGTATTCATCAATATGGAGATAAAGGGTTTATAGATCCAGTAGTAGCTGTTCCTAATGATGTTTTAGGTAGTCAAGCATTTTATATCATATTAGAAAATATTATTCGCAATACTGCTAAGCACTCAGGATCTGGCAATGTCATCTTTACTATAAATGTAGAAGATCTTAAAGAAGATGATTTCTATAGGATTACCGTTTTTGATAATGCACCGCATACTGATATTAAAAAACTAGTTGCAGATCGTAATGTGAGTATTGCTCAAGAGGTGCTGGATGAAAACAACCAGATACGTACTGCAGGTTGGGGAACGATAGAGATTAAACTAGCGGCTTGTTACCTCTCAGGACTCGATATGTTAGAAATGGATAATAAAACCTACTGGCCTATTGGGTATCGTGCTTATACCGAAGCGAAAGAAGAAGCCGAAAAAAAATTAAAAGATCATTATAAACTAAAGAAAATTAAAAAAGATTGTGGAGACAATTGGATGTCTGAAGAAAGGTACGTGGAACAGATTGCAAAACAAGCCTATATTAATTTTTTAGGTGAAGATGATCCTATTATGAATGATAATGTGTTTTATCCAGTAGACTTACCACAAGCAAAAAAAAGAGTTTATTCAAAAGATAATAAAGTAGTTCGCTACCCTATAGTTCAAGCAGTAGATGGCAATGAAAAAGATAAAACCAGTGGCTTTGGCTACTCCTTTTTAATGAAAAAGCCTAAAAAGCTATTGATTATTGATGAAGCAAACGCTTTAAATTTCTTTGACAAAGAAGAAACCGAAGAATTAACGGCTCTAAAGCGCCTTGGAATTGATATCATTAAAGCACCTAATCGCGATAGTATTTACAATCAT
Organism: uncultured Dokdonia sp.; assembly: GCA_963922345.1. Lineage (GTDB taxonomy): Bacteria > Bacteroidota > Bacteroidia > Flavobacteriales > Flavobacteriaceae > Dokdonia. The sequence continues at coordinate 11,068 of CAWUIT010000071.1, forward strand.
CAATTTATGATTATTGTGGGTGATGGGAAGATAAAAGAAATTACAAAGGACGAAAAAGGTAATAAAATCATTCCATACTATGGTGATTGGTTTAATTTACCGCAGGAGCGGTTACTATATCTTAATGGCAAAACATATAACAATTTCATTTATAATTTAAAATCGAATTTCTTTCAAGTTATAAATAATAGTTTCGAAGACAATACATTAATATCCTGCCTTAAATTCGTTTTAGGAGAAAGTTTAAAAAGAAAATATCAAGTTTTAGATAGGTTTTTAGAACTTAGAAATAAT
>CAWUIT010000072.1:0-11350 GCA_963922345.1 uncultured Dokdonia sp.
GAATAATTTAAAGCATTATTTTAATGATAAAATCCCGCATTTTGGCGGGATTTTCTTTTTATATTCGTAGTCGTGAAATTTCCTAAAAAATATACGCTTCAAGAGATAGCAAGTCTCATAGATGCAAGGTTTATTGGCGATCCATCATTCTCTATCTTGGGAATGAATGAGATCCACGTAGTCCAATTTGGTGATATTGTTTTTGTAGATCACCCTAAGTATTACGATAAGGCATTAGAAAGTGCAGCGACTACAATTTTAATTAATAAGGAAGTAAACTGTCCAGAGGGTAAAAGCCTTCTTATTTCTGACGATCCCTTTAGAGATTTTAATAAACTTACAAATCACTTTAAACCTTTTACTGCCTCAGAAGTTGCAGTAGCTCAAAGTGCAAGTATAGGAGAGGGAACTACAATACAGCCTAATTCATTTGTGGGCAACCACGTAAAAATTGGTAAAAATTGTACCATCCACAGCAATGTAAGTATATATGACTTTACGGTTATAGGTGATAATGTTACTATACACGCTGGATCTATTGTTGGAGCGGATGCTTTCTATTATAAAAAGCGACCAGATGGTTATGATAAATTAGTCTCTGGTGGTAGAGTGGTTATAAAAGATAGTGTAGACATAGGTGCTGGTTGTACGATCGATAAGGGCGTTTCTGGCGACACAACCATAGGCTATGGGTCAAAATTAGATAATCAAGTCCACGTGGGTCACGATACCGTGATTGGTTCAAATGTCTTAATTGCATCACAAACTGGTATTGCAGGTTGCGTTATTATTGAAGATGATGTGACGCTTTGGGGGCAAGTAGGAGTTACAAGTGGCATAACCATTGGCAAAAATGCTATAATCTCTGCTCAGAGTGGTATAAGTAAATCCTTAGAAGGAGGCAAAAGTTATTTTGGGTCCCCGGCTGGAGAGTTTAGAACAAAATATAAGGAGCTCGCTGCATTGCGTCAGGTCCAAGAGTTATTAGAAAAATTAAAAAAGGAGTAATGGCTAAGAGTAATAAGAAGATTGTAAAAGAGTTCTATAACTCAGATTTTTTTAACGACACTACAAATCTTGATACGTATTTACATCCAGATATGGAATTATTTTGGAATGCAAAAACAGGATACAGTCACATGGATATTCAAGGGTTGAGAGCGATGGCAACAGAAGCTGGTAAGTCTTTTGAGACCGTGAGACCACAGATAACGCATCTCATTTCAAAAGGAGATCAAGTAATCATACGTTTTACCTATTTTGTGACAACTATCGAGCAGCCTGAAAACGAATCCCCTATTGCACACTTTATGGCTATATGGGAGCTTAAAGACGGCCTTATGTATCGTGGGTATCAAATGAGCCAGCCAATAGAAGAAGATAATGAGGCGATGAGCTCTTGGAAATAAAATCTTCATAAAATTACTTTAGATAACTTAATCAAACTGCTATTTTTGCAGAGCAAAATTTTAAAACAAATCGATGAGCGTTTTAGTAAACAAGGATTCAAAAATAATTGTACAAGGTTTTACTGGAAGCGAGGGAACTTTCCACGCTGGACAGATGATTGAGTACGGTACAAACGTTGTAGGAGGAGTAACACCTGGTAAAGGAGGTCAGACTCACTTAGACAAGCCAGTTTTTAATACTGTGCAAGAAGCAGTAGAAAAAGTAGGAGCAGATACCACCATTATATTTGTACCACCCGCATTTGCAGCCGATGCTATTATGGAAGCTGCAGAGGCTGGTATTAAAGTAATTATTACAATTACAGAAGGAATTCCTGTTGCAGATATGATTAAAGCTGCAGACTATATCTCTACAAAAGATTGTCGCCTTATAGGACCTAACTGTCCTGGCGTAATTACTCCTGGAGAGGCAAAAGTGGGTATAATGCCTGGGTTTGTATTTAAAAAAGGAAAGGTAGGTATCGTTTCAAAATCTGGAACACTTACTTATGAAGCTGCAGATCAGGTTGTGAAACAAGGTCTTGGTATTACAACGGCAATCGGTATTGGAGGAGATCCAATTATTGGTACAACTACTAAAGAAGCTGTAGAATTATTAATAAATGACCCAGAGACAGAAGCCGTTGTTATGATCGGTGAGATAGGTGGTCAATTAGAAGGCGATGCTGCAAAGTGGTATAAAAACAGTGGTAGTAAGAAGCCAGTGATAGGATTTATAGCTGGAGAAACAGCACCTGCAGGACGTACTATGGGACACGCTGGTGCCATTGTAGGTGGATCTGACGATACTGCTCAAGCCAAAAAAGCTATTATGAAAGAATGTGGTATCCACGTGGTGGATAGTCCAGCAGAAATAGGTAAAAAAGTTGCCGAGGTACTCGGATAATATGTACACAAATTATTAATAAAGCCTCCTGATAAGGGAGGCTTTTTGTATTTATTGGTTTGAGTAATTCTTATATTTGAGAGAGCAGAAATAGGAGGGAGCACGCTTTCGCGAAAGCGTATTACATAACATACTTCCTACTGACTTATTAGTAAAGATTAAACTTAATTGTAAATACATTTACATTAAATAGTGAATATGAAATTATTAGAAGGTAAAACAGCGATTATAACTGGCGCAAGCCGAGGAATAGGTAAAGGCATTGCTGAAATATTTGCCCAGCACGGTGCAAATGTTGCTTTTACGTATAGCTCTTCATCTACTGCTGCAGAGGAGTTAGAGAAAAGTCTAGAAGGAACTGGAGTAAAAATAAAAGGCTATAAAAGTAATGCTGCAGATTTTGATGAGGCGCAAGAGCTTGTCAAAAACGTTTTAGAAGATTTTGGAGGTATAGACATTCTTGTAAATAATGCAGGTATTACAAAGGATAATCTTTTAATGCGTATGTCTGAAGAAGATTTTGATAAGGTGATCGAGGTCAATTTAAAGTCTATCTTTAATATGACAAAGGCAGTACAGCGTACTATGCTCAAAGCACGTAAGGGGAGTATCATCAATATGAGCTCAGTGGTTGGGGTAAAAGGAAACGCTGGACAGGCCAATTATGCTGCATCTAAAGCAGGAATGATAGGCTTTTCTAAATCTATGGCATTAGAATTGGGATCTCGAAATATTAGGACAAATGTGATTGCTCCAGGATTTATTGAGACAGAAATGACAGGTAAATTAGACGAGGCAACTGTTGCAGGATGGAGAGATGCCATCCCACTTAAACGTGGAGGAAGCCCTGAAGATATTGCAAATGCTTGCGTCTTTCTAGCCAGCGATATGAGTGCCTATATCACAGGTCAAGTGATTAATGTAGATGGCGGTATGCTTACTTAAATCTTAAGAATTTATAAATAACTTGCAAAGTCAAACGTTATTGTTAATACTAGGGGCTGCTATTCTCGCTATGGGAATAGCGGTCTTTCAATATTTTTATAAAGTAAAGTATAAAACAGATAGAAATAGAATCTATGCTGTATTGCGATTTTTGAGCGTATTTTGCCTTTTACTTCTACTTATTAATCCAAAATTTAAGCAAGTCACGTATTCTGTAAAGAAGCCGGCACTAGCAATAGCAATTGATAATTCTTCTAGTATTGTCCAACTAGGTTTTGAACAAGAAGCAAAGGATGTGGTATCACGCTTTCGCGAAAGCGAAAACTTAAACGACGCCTTTGAGATAGAATTTTACAGTTTTGATCAAGAGTTTAAGCGTCTTGACACGCTTGATTTTGAAGGACCACAGACAAACATTACTCAATCTTTAAGGGAACTAAAAACCATATATGATGGAGAGACTGCACCTGTCGTATTATTGACAGATGGTAATCAGACCTATGGAGAACCTTATCAATACCTCTTAAATTACCCTCAGCAGGTATATCCTGTTGTTCTGGGAGATACATTAAATTATGATGATCTCAAAATAGGGCAAGTGAATGTTAATAGATATGCCTACATCAATAATGAATTTCCAGTAGAGATATTCACTTCTTACAAAGGCGAAGGGGCAGTAAGCTCAACTCTTTCTATTCGATCAGGAAATACCACTGTTTTTTCAAGGAAAATTAATTTCACATCAGAAAAGTCTTCTCAGATTATTAATGCGCTCTTACCTGCAAAAAGGGTTGGTGTACAGCAATATACTATAAGCCTGCAGCCAGTATCTGAAGAGCGTAATACAGATAATAATTATAAGAACTTTGCCATTGAGGTGATTGATCAAAAAACTAATGTGTTGCTTATAAGCAATGTTGTTCATCCAGATTTAGGAATGTTCAAAAAAAGCATTGAAAGTAATAAACTTAGAACGGTAACTTTTGCAAACGCCTTGGAAAGCTTAGAAAAACTGAATGATTATGAACTTGTTATTTTATATCAGCCTGATCAACGTTTCAAGGATGTCTACGAGCGGCTGCAGCAGCTTACTAAAAACAGTATAACCGTTGCTGGCCCACAGACTAGCTGGTCTACAGTAAATAATTTTCAGAATACAATAAGACAAGAAATAACGGGTCAAAGTGAAGAGGTGCAGGGAGTGCTCAACCCAAACTTTTCGGCATTTCTTATAGAAGACATAGGTTTTAATAACTTACCTCCTTTAAAAACGACTTTTGGGGAAACGCAATTTTTAACAGACGTAGATGTAGCACTTACGCAATCTATAGGTGCATTTGACACTCAAAATCCATTAATTGCCACCACAGAAGATGCTGGTAGAAGAGAAGTATATATTCTAGGAGAAGGTTTGTGGAGGTGGAGAGCACAATCATTTATAGATAGAAATACATTTGAAGATTTTGATAAATTTATCGATAACCTGATTCAATATGCTGCTTCAAACAAGAAAAAGAACAGGCTAAACATAGACTACAAATCTTTTTACTATGGAAATGGTAATGCCATCTTGTACGCACAGTATTTTGACAAGAATTATAATTTTGATGAGCGGGCAAAATTATCAATAAGTATCTTTAATAAAGAAACTAAGCAAACTATAGAAATACCATTGCTACTTACAAATAATACGTACAAGGTAGCGCTAGATAACCTTACAGCTGGAGATTATTCATTTACCGTTAAAGTGGCAGATCAAGGTCTATCAGGGTCTGGATCATTTACTATTGTTCCCTTTGAGATAGAAAAACAATTTATCAATGCAGATGTAACACATCTGCGTACCTTAGCGTCTAATACTGGTGGAGCAGTTGCTGATCCGGCTAGTATTGATCAATTAATAAATGACCTTATTAATGACAAGCGCTACAAACCTGTACAAAAAAGTACTGAAAATAGCCTGCCTTTGGTAGACTGGCGCTGGCTATTGGCAATTTTGTCACTTCTACTCGCTTTGGAGTGGTTTATGAGGAAATATAACGGACTTACTTAAATAAAAATTAGCTATGGATAAATTACCTAAAATTGGATTACCTATTATTATTGGAATCATCATTGTTATCGTACTGGTAGCAAAATCTGCCGTCACTATTGACTCTGGTGAAGCAGGTGTATTATTTAAAACCTTCGGGGATGGCGTCGTTACAGATGAGCCTCCTATGAGTGAGGGTTTTCACCTAGTAGCACCTTGGAATAAAGTGTTTGTTTATGAAGTGAGACAGCAAGAGCTTTTTGAAAAGATGAAAGTCTTATCATCAAATGGTTTGGAAATTCAGATTGACGCATCTGCTTGGTACCAGCCAGTGTATAATGAACTTGGAAACTTACACCAATCACTCGGTCAGAATTATTTACAACGAGTGATACAACCTGCCATTCGATCTGCAGCGCGTAGTGTTGTAGGTAGATACACGCCTGAGCAACTGTATTCAAGCAAAAGAGATGCTATACAGGATGAAATTTTTGCCGAAACTAAAACCATCTTGTCAAAGCAATTTGTGCAGCTCAATGAAGTACTCGTAAGAGATGTAACATTACCTAATACAATCAAAGAGGCAATAGAACGTAAATTGAGACAAGAGCAAGAATCATTAGAATATGAATTTAGACTCGTTACAGCTTCAAAAGAAGCAGAGAAGGTTCGTATTGAGGCACAAGGTAAAGCAGATGCAAACAGAATATTAAGTGCATCGCTTACAGATAAGATTCTTCAAGACAAAGGGATAGACGCAACTTTAAAACTCTCAGAATCTCCTAATGCTAAGGTGGTCGTAGTAGGTTCTGGTGATTCAGGACTCCCACTCATTTTAGGAAATAATTAAAGGATAAATCTTATATTATAAGAAAGCGTTAAGATTACGCTTTCGCGAAAGCTTATATCTTTACATTTCTATCTACTTTAGGTAGTGATGTAAAGATTTTTTTTTATGAAGAAAGCAAAGAATATAGCTGTAGCGCTTATAATAGGATTGTCTATAGGATGTCAATTCAAGGCAGAAGGACAAGATAAAGGTGAAAAGGGTTATGCTCCAGAGGCAGTAAGAATTACGTTTCAAAAAAAATATCCAGGTGAGAATGATCCAGATTGGCACGTTGATTCACACGGAAATTATGAATCAAGATTTAGAATAAAGGGGATACGGCACAGGGCAGATTTTAACGCTAATGGTGATTGGATAGAAACGGAAGTTAGTATTGATAAAGATGAACTCCCTAAAGCCATCCAAGATGCTATAGATCGAGATTATCCAGATGAAAAAATTACCGAAATTGAACGCGTAGAGAGTGCGGCAAAGGGATTATTTTATGATGTGGAGTTTAAAAGAAAAGGAAAAAATATGGATATTGAATTTAATGAGGCCGGTATAAAGATCAACTAGATTCTCATTTTAAAAACCCACCTAATAGGTGGGTTTTTTATTAGGAATCTTTTTTTTTGAATCATCTAGATCTCCATCAGTATCTTCTCGAGTAATTTCCTTAAGGCGTTTAGCCTTTTCTACCCATCGATCATTTTTAATTCTATCTGGGAAGAATTTAATAAGTTTTGTAACTATCTCAATATCCTCATTAGTGAATTTACTTATTTGATCAAATGAGTAGATTCCAAGTTCATTAAGTTTTGCTTCAGTGTAAGGGCCAATGCCTACAATTTGTTGCAACTCATTACGCTCTGCAGCACTTGATCTACCTATTCTCTCAAAGTTTATTGTAGGCAGTATTTCTTTTTCTACAACTTTTTCAGAAATGACTTCATCAGAGAATGCTCTATTGCGTACTTGTAAATATTCATACTCCTCGTCCATCCGATCTTTTCTAAAAACACCGTCGGCCTTTCTATCAAGTTCATCTTGTAGATTTTTAACTTTATTTCTCAATGCTTCTAATTCACTGGTCTGTGTTTTCTGTCTTCTCTTTGACAACCACTTATGATACAAGCTTGCGCCAAAATAACCAATAAGAAACGCTCCAAATGTCATTGCAAAAGTTTCAATGTAAGCAACGGGTATGGATATAGCCTCTTGTGATCCTAACATATTAATCAATAATGATTTCAATTCTATTATTTTTAAGGCGACCAGCTCTTGTTTTGTTTGAAGCAATTGGTTCTTCCTCTCCACGTGAAGTGGCGGTTATCTTTCGTCTCGAGATCCCCCGTCTAGCGGTAAGATACCATTTGATCTGTCTTGATTTTTTTAATCCTTGATCAAAATTATCTCTACTGCTTCCGACATTATCGGTATGTCCTAAAATAGTAACCTTTTTATCAGGATCATTTTTTAATATATTTTTAAGCTCTGTAGCATAGTCTACTAACTCTTTATCAAGTATAAGATCTGTATTATTATATCGAGGGTAGAATATTTTACTTGAGAACGAAGGTCCTGTCGGTATCTCAATTTCTTTTTCAAAATTAAGTTCTGGTTCATTTATCGTAATGTCTATAGTGTCACTTATAGCTATAGACTTTTGAATTTCTTCTGCAAGTAATTGTGATTCTTCTTTATTAATTTTTTGTGTGGATAGAGAATCATTAACAGCTATGGTAGAAGAACTATCAATAGCAATAGTATTATTAGGACTCTCTTCTTTAATGATAGTACTTATAGACGGTTCGTTTACATTGTAACTCATTTTCTGGGCAGAAGAGTTATTATTTAAATCCATAGAGGGTATAACTTTCTTAGTGCTTACATAATAAATGCACACAGAAAGCCATAATAGAAATACAAAGAAAGCCCCAAAAAATCCTTTCATTATAAGAATATTCACCAGGATAGAGTAATTCCCAGATCATCTTTCAAAGCTACTAAAAAGATACGCTTGTTAAGTATTTATTAAATGAGGTTATCCACTTGTTTTTAACAAAGAACTTCTTAAATTTGTATCAGAATGAATTTTATAAACACACATCATCACCATACTACATCAATCGCTCAAGCGAGGTAGTTTGGTATGTAAAAACATATTTAAAACCCGTTTGAGTTACTCAAACGGGTTTTTCTTTTGAGTAACTCAATAATTAAATCCATATTATGAGTCAAAAAATTAGAATTGCTATTCAAAAATCAGGACGCCTTAATGAGGAGTCTCTATTACTTTTAAAAAACTGCGGCATCTCCATAGACAATGGTAAAGATCAACTCAAGGCAACCGCCAGAGATTTTCCTTTAGAAGTCCTATATCTTCGCAATGGTGATATTCCTCAATATTTGCGTGACGGAGTAGTAGATATTGCTATTTTAGGAGAAAATACACTTATTGAAAAAGGTAAAGATCTTCCTATTATTGAGCGATTAGGTTTTTCAAAATGTAAAGTTTCCTTAGCAATACCAAAAGGGCAGAAGTATTCTGGAATAGAGGATCTTCAAGGCAAGCGTATAGCAACTTCATATCCAAATACGGTGAGAGAGTATCTCGAGGAAAAAGGAGTAAACGCAGAGTTACACATTATTAATGGATCTGTAGAAATAGCTCCAAATATAGGTCTTGCAGATGCTATCTGTGATATTGTATCAAGTGGTAGTACTTTATTTAAAAATAATTTAAAAGAGGTAGAGCAAATGCTTACTTCAGAAGCTGTTTTAACAGCTTCTCCTACTATTTCAGAAGAACGTCAAGAAATCCTTTCAACTCTTAGGTTTAGAATAAAGTCTGTTCTTAAGGGTGAGCGCAGCAAGTATGTTTTAATGAATGTTCCTAACAAAAATCTTGATAAAGTAATACAGATGCTTCCAGGTATGCGTAGTCCTACGGTATTGCCTCTGGCAGAAGAGGGGTGGAGTAGCGTGCACTCTGTTATAGATAAAAATAGTTTTTGGGATGTTATTGACAATCTTAAAACAGCCGGAGCCGAAGGTATACTCGTTTGTCCAATCGAAAAAATGGTACTGTAATGAATAAAATTTTTAATCCCCCAAAAGAGGAGTGGACAACAATTCTTGAGAGACCTACTCAGACTGTAGACGATATTGAAAATACCGTTAACGGAATATTTAAAGAAATCCTTCAAAAAGGAGATGAGGCAGTAGCAAAGTATACCTCCATCTTCGACAAAGTGAAACTTGATAGTTTTACAGTTTCTTCAAACGAAATTGACAACGCAGAGATACTGTTGTCAAGCGAACTAAAAGAAGCAATACTTCTGGCAAAAGGGAATATAGAGCGTTTTCATAAAGCTCAAAAGACAGGGAGAGTAGAAGTAGAAACTACAGAGGGAGTCACTTGCTGGCAAGAAAAACGACCTATCCAGAAAGTGGGTCTATATATTCCAGGTGGTACTGCTCCATTATTTTCAACAATATTGATGCTAGCTACGCCAGCCAATATCGCAGAGTGTAAAGAAATTGTGCTATGTACACCACCAGATAAGGATGGAAATATTAATCCAGCAATTCTATATACTGCAAAAATTAGCGGGGTAACACAGATTTACAAAGTAGGCGGTATTCAAGCTATTGCTGCTATGACATTTGGTACAGAAACAATCCCTCAAGTTTATAAAATATTTGGCCCAGGAAATCAATTTGTCACAGTAGCAAAACAAATAGCAACAAAGCACGGCGTTGCGATAGATATGCCAGCAGGGCCATCAGAGTTACTAATCGTGGCAGATGATTCGGCTAATGCTAGTTTTGTCGCCTCAGATCTTCTTAGTCAGGCAGAGCACGGTTTAGACAGTCAAGTCATTTTAGTAACTACCTCAAAAAAAATAATAGAGGATGTTGAAGTGGAGATTGAAAAACAGATAAGTTCGCTTTCGCGAAAGCGTATTGCAAAAAGTGCTATCGCAAACAGTAAATTGATCTTTGTTGAAGATGATGAAACTGCTCTTGCGCTAATCGATGAGTATGGCCCCGAGCATTTTATAGTCTGCATGAAGAACGAAGAATTTTATGTAGAAAATATAGGAAATGCAGGATCTGTTTTTATCGGTAACTATACGCCAGAAAGCGCAGGAGATTATGCATCAGGGACCAATCATACCCTACCTACAAATGGATATGCAAAGCAATATAGCGGTGTAAATTTAGACAGTTTTATGAAGTCTATGACTTTTCAGAAAGTGTCACAGATAGGAATCAAAAACATAGGTCCAGCGATAGAATTAATGGCGGAAGCAGAGGGACTTGATGGTCACAAAAATGCAGTTACTCTAAGACTAAATACTCTAGATGAATAAATCTTTTACCATTAAAAATCTAGTTAGAGCAAACGTTGCAGCAATGGAACCCTACAGCTCTGCACGTGATGAGTTTACAGACTTCAAACAAGAAATGGTTTTTCTTGATGCCAATGAAAACCCCTATGATAGTGATGTAAATAGATATCCAGATCCACAGCAAAGAGATCTTAAAAGCCTAATAGCCTCACAGCGTAATCTTTCAGAAAGAAATTTACTTTTAGGAAACGGCAGTGACGAAGTTTTAGACTTACTTTTTAGAGCGTTTTGTAATCCAGGGAAAGATGCGATAATTACGGTACCTCCCACCTATGGAATGTATAAGGTACTAGCAGGAACAAATGATATTACAAATCACGAGGTGCCTCTTACAAAAGACTTTACCTTAAATCTTCCAGGTATTTATGAAGCTATAAGCGAGAACACAAAACTCATTTTTATATGTTCTCCAAATAATCCTACAGGAAATACCATCCCTGAAAATGAGATTAAAGACTTATTAGACAACTTTCGAGGTTTAATAATCTTGGATGAAGCATATATAGACTTTTCAAACTCGCCTAGTTGGAGTAAACATCTGGAGACGTATCCTAATCTTGTAATTACACAGACGCTTTCAAAAGCTTATGGTCTTGCGGGAATACGACTAGGAATTTGTATTGCAAGTGAAGAAATCATTTCTATCCTTAACAAGATCAAACCTCCATATAATGTAAATGCATTGACCCAGAGAAGGGCATATGATAGACTCATTGATTCTGAAAAGGTCAAGGACGAGATACAACATATTTTAGACAGTAGGAAAGA
>CAWUIT010000073.1:0-11290 GCA_963922345.1 uncultured Dokdonia sp.
TAAAATCATTATCTACAATACGCACTTCAAGATTATCATTAGCTCTTTTAAATCCATCAGGCATAGAACCGAATGTCATTTTAAGTACTTCGTCGCCTTCATCAATACTATCATCTATAATGGTAATCGCAACAGTAGCGGTACTTTCTCCTTGAGCAATAGTAAACGATGTATCTCCAGAGTAATCATCATCCATAAAACCGTCATTTTCTACAGAAAAAGTAAATAGCGTATCTGAGAGTGTAGGAGTGGTTGTGCTAAAAGCAATAGTTACCGTCTCTCCCTCTTCATACTGATCCTGCGCAATGGCAGCCTCGATGAAGTTAAAAACAATTCCTGATCCATCATTGAGCTGTCCTGGTGTGGGGGTGGTTACGTCATATCCACCATTAGAATTGAGCTGGATAGAGTTTGCAGAAGATGCTCCGTTTCCACCTTCATTAATCTGCTCTGTAAGACCAAGTAAATTTAGGAGATCAGTATCGTCTGCATCGTTAGTATCATAGGCTAGCGCATCTACTAGATCTGTTGTTGTTGCCAGCGTGCCGTCAGGAAAATTTTGGGCATCACCTTGATAGATGGCCACAGCATCTGCACCGTTTTGAATAGTGTTATCAAAGAGAATAAAATCAGGTACGGGTGACACATCATTACTTCCAATCAATACGATTCCATTAGCATCAGAGACTAGTCCATCAAGATCTAGTGCAAAATAGCTACTATTTCCACCGCTGGTACTACCATTAAAAAGGACAAGGACGTAGCCGTCAAGTGCGGTTTCTGGAGCGTCTGTGAGAAGTTCTATAAACTCTTGTGTATCTGTGCTAGGAGTATCTGCATCGAGTTCATTTATGACTACTTGAGCAGAGAGTGATAACGATAAGAAGCAAAGTAGGATGAGGATGTAATAGTTTTTCATATATAGGGAAATTTTGTGCTGCAAAAATATCAATTCACAACCTTCGCAAGGTTAGCAGAGCGTTAAGTGATATAAAAACTTGTTAACGATTATTCCTAAGTCATTTCATTAACTTAAAAGAAAGGGATTGATAATCTTTACGCTTTCGCGAAAGCAAACGACAAACCGCATATAGTAATAGCTAAGGGTCGATGATTTTCACGCTTTCGCGAAAGCGAATCATAAATCTACACGAAGAACTTTCAAAACTTGAAGAGTAGCGTAGTAGGTAGCGATACTCGCTTTATCTATTAAACTCAGGATAACCTTCAATACAAATTGATAAAATAAGATAGTTTATGAGTTAGCTAATAGTCTTATTAGCGGAGAGTAAACTCAATTTATAATTCCATATTAAGTAGGTTTTGCTCTTTTAACTGTTCCCTTGCTCTTTTGACTTCTTCCTCTGTAGCAGGAATAGGATCCTGCTCAGCAGATTTTGAAGGTTCGTACGTAAGTACTGCGTGTAGGGCAAAGTGATCAGAATTGATGCCATCTCCAGTTTCAAAAGTAGTCACTCTAAACTCGGGTGAGGTAAAGAGGTGATCTAAAGGCCACCTCATAAAGATATTCTTGGCATTGAAGGTATTGTAGAGACTCCTACCAATTCTAGGGTCTAGCAAACCACTCACCTTTCTAAAAAGTGAGGTAGTATCTGACCAAGCTACATCATTAAAATCTCCTATAACAACCGTGGGGAAACCATTTTCTTTTGCTTGAAAGGCGGTTTTCATCATTTCTGTATCTCTATCAGAACTCATAGGGTTATGTTGTGGCATAGGTGGCGTAGGGTGGATGGCATATAGCTGTATCTTTTCGCCATTACGCAATGTGACTCGTGTTTCTATAGAGGGAATCTCTTTATCTACCAGAAAGCGAATTTTAGATTCTGAAAGAGGTAGCCTTGAATAGAAAAGGAGTCCGTAAGTATTATCTAGCGGCTGCAAAAGTTGATAAGGGTAATCGGGACTCAAAGTACCGTGTACAGCATTTTTCCACTCCTGGTTTGTTTCCATAAGCAGGATTATGTCTGGATCATAAGACTTTATCTCTTTTAACAGAGGATCATATTCCTTGTTATCCTGAAACACATTTGCCGAATAGATATTGAAATCATTTCGCTCGTCAGTAGGGGTACTGTCGGCTATTTCATAAGATGCCAAGGGTGTATAAGGAAAGACCTTATAAGCTTGAAAAAGGAAACAAGCTCCTACAATTGTTATGAATAAATAATCTTTATAGTTTTTAAGATCAAAAGTCATAAAGTAGGCAATAAATGCAGCAAGTGTAAGTCCTGTAAGTTGAACATGTGGGAAGTCAAAAACTCTAATCCACCAATAATCAATAGCAATTAATGGTAATAGTGTAAGTATAATTGCAATGATGCCGAAGCCTTGAAGAAAGCTTTTTAAAGAAAATTTCATAAGATTAGTCGGTTGTTTTTCCAAAACTAGTCTTATAATATTCTTTTATTCTTAAATAAATTACAAATTAAAATTGGGAAGAATCAATCTCTTTTCAAAACAAATACTGTTTTCTACACCTTGATAAGGTTCATAGTTGTCCATCTTAGTATAGCCCAAGCGTGAGTAGAGTGCAATGGCATCAGGCATACGTCTACCAGTTTCTAATACTAATCGAGTGGCTTTCTCTTCTAAAGCCCACTTTTCTAACTCACCGACAATTTGAGAGGCCACCCCATAACCACGAGCGGTAGGGTGCGTAAACATGCGTTTAATTTCAAAACTATCTTCATCAAATCTCTTTATCGCTCCGCATCCTACTGGCAATCCATTTTTATATAAAACAATGCAGTTTTTTAGATGGTCTAAGGAATTATATTGACTATAAAAACTGTGTTCATCCCCATCAATTTTAGAAAGATAGCTATCTAATAGTTTTACTAGATCTTTAAAGTGTGGGTGTTCTGAGGTAACACGCTTAATCATATTTATCGTAATGTGACCACGGTACCCATTGCAGATATACACATAGTAATCGCTTCTCTAAGAACCTCAATATCCATTGTGATGCCTACAACTGCCATTCCCTGCATATTTTTGGCTTTGCTTTTTAAATCTTCGAGTGCTTGAGTTTTTGCAGCTTCAAGTCCATCTTCTGCATTTTCATAACCCTTGATCATACTTAGGGAGTCTTTAAAGCTCAATCCTTTAGACTTATAAACATTCACATAGACGTTTGATGTGACAATGCCAACATATTGTGATATTTCCTTGCCTTGAATTGCGTTTGTAGTGGTAAGAATCATATTAAAAAGTACGTGACAAATTTATATTTCATAAAGATAGGCTCTTCATAGATCTTAGCAAAGATGAGATATGCAAACTGGATTTTTATTCTAAAATGCCATTGGGACTTCAATCAATAATACCTTCGAATTAGAATGAACGGTAATCTCTGCCTTATCAATTTCAGATAATCCGATAGCATCCCTTTTATCTAGTACAGTGCCTGCGGCGTGAGCCTTACCTTCTAATACAAAAACAAATAATCCATTGTTTTTTGAATCATTAAGATTGTGATTTATTGTAGTTTCTGTATCAAACTCTCCTATATGAAACCAAGCGTTTTGATATATCCATACACCATCATCTTCCTGGTTAGGTGATAATATCTGTACAAACTGATTTTTGAGATTGTCCTCATTAATCTTAATTTGATCATAGCGTGGTTCTACAGGTCTTTGGTTGGGTATGATCCAAATTTGTAAAAACTTAACTTCTTGATCATCATTCTTGTTATACTCACTATGATCGATACCTGTACCAGCACTCATCACTTGAATATCACCTTCTCTAATTATTGTTTCATTACCCATACTGTCCTTGTGCTCAAGATCACCAGATAGTGGTATAGAAACAATTTCCATATTGAGATGACGGTGCATATCAAAACCTCGACCAGCTGCAACAGTATCATCATTAAGTACACGCATTGCGCCAAAATTCATTCGTGACGGATTGTGATAATTTGCAAAACTAAAAGTGTGATAACTGTCAAGCCATCCGTGATTTGCGTGTCCTCGTGAATCTGCTTTGTATAATTCTGTTTTCATAATTATTCTGGGGTATGTGCTTGAGCCTCAAAATCTACTTTTGCGTGATTGCCATTGCAGTAGGGCATATTATCAGAAGCTCCACAGCGGCAGTAAGATCTTCTTACAAATTGTGTGTTTTCAGAGCCATCTTGATAAGTGATATGCATTTCTTTTTTACTTGTAAAGGGACCATTTTTTAGTAGTGCGATTGTACGATCTCCCTCTTTTGCCTTGGCTATTGTTTTATCATTCATAGAATAGGACAGTGCTCCCGATGGGCATTGAGCAATTTGTTTTTTCAATTCAGGAGTCGTAGCATTTTCAGGTTGTATCCAAGGTTTTGCCTCTGGGTCATAAACATCTGGTAACATACCTACACAAGCACCATAATGCCAGCATTTTTTTGCTTCCCAATGAACTGTAATTTCACCGTTACTATAATCTTTTATCTTTCCCATATTAATTAATATTTATACCCTTCATTACAAGGGGTTTGTATTCAGGATTTTTTTTAATGTACGAAGCCACAAAGGGACAAAGCGGGACAAGTGCGAGATCGTGATTTTTTACCCACTCTAAAGCTTTGTAAACAATTGCAGTGCCCACTCCTTTTCCTTCTAGCTCCTTAGGCACTTCTGTATGAGTGAGATAGATTTGTTTAGCAGTTTTTATGTACTCAATAAGCGCTATTTTGTCTTCGATAGGTAACTCAAACCGATTTCTGGTCTCATTTACTACTAATTCTATACTACGCGGGTCAATCATAAAATTTTGGAAGTTTGCTTAAAAATACGAACAACACTCAAATCTCTTTATATAATTATATCATAATTAACGCTTTCGCGAAAAGCGTAACCCACTAGTTATCTACAGGATACGTAATTTTAGTAATTCGAAATTTCTTGATGGTAGTACCAAGAGTAAAATCAACTTCATCCCCCACGCCCTTACCTATAAAAGCTCTTGCAATAGGTGCTGTGAAGGCAATTTTTTGCTTTGATACATCTGCCTCGTCTACGCCTACAATCTGTATGGTAATAGGTGCAGCACTTTCAGGAAATGTATAGGTAACATAGGCCCCGAAACGTACTTCATTAGGATCCTTGATTTTATCAGGAATTCGGGCGCTCTGTAAGCGATCTACTAGAAGGTTACGAGTACCGTTTAAAACAGCTAGCGACCGCCTGCGCTCTCTTTCATCTATCTCAGATACACTCGATATTTTTAAATCGAGTTGTGCAAGTTCGTCTTGTAATTCTTTAAGACCTTGATGGGTTACATAGTTTATGATCCCAGGAGGTAACGCAGCTCTAGGTGGTATAATGGGTGTTTCTTCTTGATCATCTTCTTTTACAAATCCTCTACTCATCTTTTTTACTATTTTAATTTTCTAGCATCTGTTCAATAGAATGGTTTGCATAGCTCACAATGCGCTCGCCAAAACATTCTAATATAGCATCAACCCCAATCACACTCCCTTTTGATAATCTACCCAACACGGCTAGAGGTACAAAGCTTTTACCCTCAGGCACTTCAACATATCCATAGTCGTCTGTTCTTATACCAAGATCAGTGTGTTTAGGTTCTATTATTTTATCAGTGAGTAAGTTTTTGATAATAGGAGATGTAATGGTAACGAGTTGTGGTGGGTCAAGAACCGCATTAATCATCACGTCAATTGCGATGGATTCTTCATTGCGCATCAACTTCCAACCACTATTTGTGCAAATTATTTCTGGATTATTTACCCAATCGAGATGTAAATATCCAGCTTTAGAAAGTGCTATTAATTGCTGTATGCTTTCTACTGGCGGCCCGTATGAGTATCTCTTTGAAGCCTCATCTAGGGCAATTACCTCTGCCACAACATCGTCAGTAAGTTCAGGATACGAAAACTCCGAGTAAATGGTAGGCTGGCAATGTCTCCAAACTTGACCTATGCAATAGTCTAAACTTATAGGGTGTTTACCTACCGCCATCCCCACTTGGATTTGCATCATTTTTAACGTCTCTAGCTTGTGGGAAAGTAGCAGTTTGTGCTCTAGTTCTTTGTTATTGATATAATTGATTGTGAGAAACCATAATTCTTCCTCTGTGAGATCATTTTCAATTCCTTTGTCTCCTAGATTGCTATATAAGGGGACCACTACATCTGCAATGGCTTCAAGTAAAAAGTATTGATCGGTGGCTGTATGTTCTCCGCAGGCTCCTCTGTGTATCGCTTTCGCGAAAGCGTTCAAAGCATCATCATCTGGAGTAAACCAGTTATCTATGGCTTCGTTCAAAGGCTTGGGGACCATAGGCAAACCATCAAGAGAGAAGGGAATAAAATGTTTAGGATGATCATTGGATGGATGGAATTTGAGCTCTTTTGTATCTTGATCGATCGTTTCAAAAAAAGCACCTTTATGCATTGTAAGCGCCCTTACTTGATCAATCATCGCTAGACCAAAACCTCTAAAAGCAACATTAATAGTACTGTCGATATTTTCATTGAAAATCTTTTCAACGGGATAGGCTTCTGTAAAAAGTAGTGCAGATGTTACCTCTTTAACATGTGATTTCCATTTGACGAGTTGTTCTGAAAGCTCAGTGTCTTGATGGCCTATGGTAAGAGCTACTTCATCAATTTTTTTGACTTCTTGAGAGTTTGTAATTGCGGTGAAGTGTGGAGCGATGTATTGAAGGTCTATGACGGTTTCCTCTAGTACCTCAAGAAGATCCAAGCTTATCAAGGCATCTGCAATACTGTGAAACCTTACATTTAAATAAACACCCATTTTTGCTCTTGGAGGAAATTGATCTGGATGTACTGGTGGCAGATCTTTTTGGGCTTGCGGTAACCAGTCAGTATAAGATGGAAAGTTGGGTATAATGGTTTCGTGAATTTTTATCTCGGGTCTTCCTGGTAGGTTTTGTAGAGCTCTTTCTGTAATATTAAGCCAGTTAGTTTCAACCTGCTCGGGGTTCCATACCCAGCCAGCACCAGGATATTTAAAGGGCTCAAATAGGCTTACTTTTAAGAGGGCCTTGCTTTTTGAGTTGTAAAGCGCTACAAAGAGACTTTCTAGTGTAAAAAGTCCTCGGGGACCGCCGCCTATTATTGCATAATGTTTCATAAAAATGTTTTGTATTTACAAATCTATTGATTGATCAGATACTTGTGGTCGAGTTTATGATTGTGTTGGGAAGATTAAAAGTAGGTCTGTAGGGGGAAGATCTATTCCTGTTAACATAAAAGCTTTGTGCTAGGCTAGTAAAGGAATTCAACAAATATTAACGTTAATGCACGGTTAACGAAGGAACTTGCTATCCTTCAAAACATCTTTCGTGGTACATTTACTCCAGTAATAAGATTTTATGAAACGTAAGTTTACACTCTTAATATTTATTTCGGCATTTGCATTGCTTGCGCTATGTGCGATCCAGGCCTATTTAATAAGTAATACGTACGATTTAAAAAAGGAAGCATTTTTTAGAGAAGCAGACCGCGCAGTATCTGAAATTTCAAACAATAGAGTACTAGATTCTTTATATGATTATACAGTAGACGACAATCTAGCAAACCACATTGCAGATTATATAAATGGACGTATTTCTAAAGATGAGGTTTATAAAAATACATTTAAGACTGCAAATGAATTAAACCCAGCATATATAGGTCGATATAAGGAAGAGCTTAAACGACTAAAATTGCCTTATGAGGTAAAACATCAACTTAGTCTCACAAGCATCGTGATCTATAGAAATCAACGTATTGACACACTATATGGTCTACATGAAAAGTACAATCACAAATTATTTGGTCAAACGCTGGACGAGGATGATACTAAAGTCATTAATACGTCAAGGATGTTTACTACAAATGAGTTTGTTGAAACTACAAAAGACAGCATTTATACCGCTTCTTATGATCTAGAAGTACGCACACAGGAACGAATAGTAGTCAAAGGCTGGCAACAAATCATTTTTAAGCAAATGTGGGTTCTTATGGCTGGGAGTGTTCTATTGTTCTTTTTTGTCGTTGGGTTACTGTATTATTCTATAAAGAATTTAATAACTCAAAAGAATATTGCAGAGGTAAAAACAGATTTTATTAATAATATCACTCACGAGCTCAAGACACCGCTGGCAACGCTAGGTATTGCGACCAAAAGCCTTAAAAAAGAAGCCATACAAGCCGATGAAGAAGCTTTTAATAATACGCTAGGTATTGTAGAACGACAAAATATAAGACTCCAAAAACTAATAGACCAAGTTCTCACTAACAGTCTCAAGGCAGAAGAATTAAATTTAAATCGAGAGCAGATTGTTGACAATCAATTTTTTAAGGAGCTACTGGCAGATTTTGAAACAGTAACACAACAAGCTGATGTTGCTATTGTAAATAATATCTATAAGCCAGAAGTCATCCTGCACATAGATCGTTTTCATCTTACTACCGCCGTCCTCAATATTCTAGAAAACGCCGTTAAATATGGAAATGAGAAGGTTGTGATCACTTTAGTTTCAAGGATACAAAACGGTCATTACATCCTTGAAATATCAGATAATGGGAAAGGAATTCTAGAAAGTGATCAAGACCACATTTTTGAGAAATTTTATAGAGTAGAAACAGGAGATCTCCATAATGTCAAAGGCCTAGGGTTAGGGCTCTATTTTACACATCAAATTGTAACTGCTCATCAAGGAACCATTGCTGTAAAAAGTATGAATAATAAGGGAACGACATTCATTATTAAAATACCTATCTGATGAAAAAATATAAAGTTTTACTAGCAGAAGATGATTTTGATTTTGGGAGTATTTTAAAGCAATACCTTGAGATACACAACTTTGAGGTAACGTGGCAACATGATGGCGAAGCAGCCCTAAATACCTTTGAAAAAGCATCTTCAATAGAGGGGTATTTTGATATCTGTGTGTTTGACGTTATGATGCCTAAAATGGATGGCTTCACACTTGCAGAAAAGATCATTGAGTTAGATCCCGAAGTTCCCTTTGTGTTCCTTACCGCTCGCAAACTTAAAGATGACAGAATACAAGGTCTCAAGTTAGGAGCAGATGATTATATCGTAAAACCATTTGAGGCAGATATTTTAGTTCTCAGACTCAACAATATTTTAAAAAGAACTCAGAAAATTACCCGAACTTTTGAGCGTGTGGCTGCAGATCACACTAATCAAAACAAGGTAGCAATAGGTGACTACCTATTTAATAAAAATAGTCAAACGCTTACACTCAGAGAGACGGTACAAACTCTTACAGAGAAGGAAGCGCTATTAATTGATTTTTTATTTAACAACAGAAATCAATTGTTACGGAGAGAGGATATCCTACTTGAAGTTTGGAAAAACGACGACTTTTTTTCAGGCAGAAGTATGGACGTTTTCATCAGTCGGCTCCGGAAATATTTTAAAGATGATCCTAACATCACAATTGCTAGCACAAGGGGTGTAGGATTAACTTTTAAAATAGCCACATGATCAATGTAATTATTACAATGAAGTTTATCACGCTTTCGCGAAAGCGTAATCATCAAAAATCGAACAGTTATGCGCTCTTTAATCAGGGAGTCAATTAACAATTAGTAATCGCTGGCAATGAAGCATAATTCTTGCCAGCCAAAAAATAATCTATTATGAAATCAATAAATAAAGTACTTACCGTAATTTTACTAGGTATAGGAGTTTGCGCTGTTGCACAAACGCCTCCAGCACCTCCAGCACCACCAGTAACACCAACTACAGTTTATCAAGACGACGCGACTAAGGTTACAACAAACTCGAGCAATGTTTCTGTAATTACTCAGAGTGGAGACTATGGAAAGGGAGGTAATACGTCCTTCTCTGTAAGCAATAGTAATGATGAATATCGCATAAAAGCCAGATTCCCACAAAATCGATATGCAGCACTCAAAGGCTTCCTTTTAAAAGAATTAGGATCGAACGGGATGCAATCTAGCGGCGATGATTTTGTGTGGACCAAAGAGGCAGATGATGACACAGTGTATGAGATAGAGCTAAGTAAAACAAAACTAAAAGTTGACTTAGATAAAGAGCTTGCTTCGCCAGAGCTTATTGCAAAGTTTGAGGATATGGGCACTATCACGCGTACGCTTATATCTGGAGGAGATAGACGTCAAGAGGTATCTAGACTTGAGCGAGAGGCAGCGCGTGCTAGACGCGATGCAGAGCGTATGCAACAAGAAGCAGAGCGATTACAAGCAATGTCTGAGAGAGAATCTGCAAGGCTTGCAAGAGAAGCAGAGCGCCTTACAAGGGAGGCAGACCAGCTCTCGCTCGTTTCAAAGAGAGGTGGAGGAATTGATGGTTATGTAAGAGAGATTCTAAATGAGCCAAGCACAAAATATACAGCAAATATGCAAGCAAGCAAATACTGGAAATGGCCAGAATTACAGAAGGCATTGATTACAAGTCTTAAAAAAGATAATCTCTTAGACGACAATGAGAATATTGTTCTCATTAAAGAAGATCGTGGTATGTATGTGAATGGTGAACAATTATCACCAGCGCAGTGGTCTTCTTACAACCAATTATTTCGAAAGTATGGTTATGGGAATATGGACGAACTTAGTTTCTACAAAAGCGGTGACCATATAGTTGTTATTAATAGTCCTTCAAATTTTGAAGCACTACTGCAGGCTCTTGAAGAAAATGATCTCATAAGCGATCGATACACTACAAGTACGATTGAGATCAATGGTTCTACCATTATTGTAGATGGTAAAAAGCTTTCTCAAACACAGACTGACCGATGGAATAAACTTCTTGAGAGTAGGCAGGTTATCCCAGCTCCTGGTAAAACAATTAAGATAGGTAAAGACTTTGCCAGTATTGGGTATTCTTTTGGAAAAAGAACATTAGGTTTCTGGATGAGTCGTAAGTAATTTATTTACAGCCCTCTATCAGTGTGCTGCCTGCAGGGTGACACAAAAATTACGCTACAAAAATCTCTGCGCTATGTTTTAGAAAATGAAAAGGACTTGTGTTTTGAGGGTGACTTTATTCTTCCTCATCTTGGAAAATATCTTTTGAGAGAAGTTTGGGTGAGATTTTGTAGGTAGCAGCATAGGTTAGACCAGCTTGTCCTTTTTTAAAAGTTTCAAAAGCTCGCTTGTACCAATTAAAGTCTGTGGCTTTCTTCTTATGATCTTCATGAGAAGTAGAGGCATAGGCTTTCCCTTTGAAATAGGTACTTATCGTAAAAATTCCAATTCCAAAATGAACGGCACGTTCTAATATAATCTCAAA
>CAWUIT010000074.1:0-11266 GCA_963922345.1 uncultured Dokdonia sp.
TTACCCAAAGCTTATCTAAGGTTTGTACACTTCTCAAGACTTTTAACCCTACAATTAAAATGACACTAACCGTCTCTCCTGTAAGACACCTTAAAGACGGTTTTGTAGAAAATACGGTAAGCAAAGCCCATTTACTCTCGGCGGTTCATCAGCTAGTAGACGGTGAAAACATTTTTTATTTTCCTGCCTACGAGCTTATGATGGATGAGTTACGAGATTATCGTTTTTACGCAAGCGATATGATACACCCTTCATCACTAGCTGTATCTTATATATGGGAGCGTTTTCTGGAGGTATACGCTTTCGCGAAAGCGCAACAAACCGCAAAGGAAGTGCAAAGTATACAGCAATCGCTCTCCCATAAACCATTCAATCCAGATACTCCCCAGCATCAAAGGTTTATCGAAAATTTAAGAAGCAAGATTGCAAATCTTGAGGAACAATACCCACATATGCAGTTTGAAGAGTCAATATAGGGCAACTGCCTTATAGTTTGAGAGGTTTGATTTCTAGACATTTGGCCTAGGAAAAAAAATCAAAATCTCAAATTATGCAAACAACAAAGCGATTACTTCTATTATTTACATTAGTCTTTACAGTACTATCTTGTTCAACAGATGATGATGGTAATGACAGTGGTGACACTTCTGGCGAAGGTCAAATTACTGCACAAATTGATGGTTCTTCCTTTACATCGGCGAGTATATCAACCTCTGCAACGGTGCAATCGGCCGGAGGAAATGATTCTTTAATCATACTCGGTACAAATTCTGATGGCCAGGCTATTCAGATCACACTTTTAGGTTTTGATGGTGAGGGCGATTATACAATTTCTCCCACAAGCGCGATTAACGCGGCATCTTATACCGAGGCAAATGTGAGTAACCCTACTCAAACTCAAAGTTGGCAGGCTCCTTATGCAGATGGTCCAGAAGGCAATGTTGATGTAACCTCTTATGATGGAAGCTCTATTGAAGGAACTTTTAGTTTTACTGGGCGTAATGCGAGTGATGATTCCCTAAGAGCAGTCACCCAAGGTGCGTTTAATATAGATATACAGTAGTCTAGCAGATATCTATATGTCAAAGAGTGTATAAGCTATCGCATTTTAAAATGTTTTAAAAGAATGTAGAAAAGCTCTTAAAAGCTCGAAATCTAAGGATATAATTTACCGAATTATACATTTAAATTAATCGTGATCAAGTCTCAAAAAGCCATTTAAATTTCAAGAAAAGTCTAGGAGATATGTGAATAACTCTAAATAGTAAAAAGACTTTTAATCACAAATTAAGATGTAAAAATCTTAAATCTTAATAACTATGAAAGCAATAAAAAAACATATAGCATTAGTAGTGATGTTACTCCTTCTAATAAGCGCTACAGCTCAAAAAGCTGAAACGCCAGATTATAGATATGATGTTGGGGCTAAAATCAATGATATGACAATTGCCATCTCTGGAAATATGATTGTAGCGACTAATGATGGTCTGGTAGGGATAAAACCAGGAAGCAATGATCTCCTCTTTAATTTTACAGATTATGGGAGAGTAAAACCAGAAGATATAACTAATATACCAAATTCACCTTACCTCATCGTAAAGCAGGTTGGGGCACTCATTGGGAATACGAAGCAAGCAGTTATTGATCACGTGACAGGTCAAGTTATTTTTAGTACTGAAAAAAATGATTGGACGCACGTAGGTCAGGCAAATGTTGTTATGCCTCAAAATAAACTCTTTGTTTCTGGTACACGAAAAACGGGTGCTGGAGAGAAAAAAGGTTCAAATGTTGCACCGCGTATTGCGGTATATGATCTGGCAACAGGTAATGAAGATTATTCATTTTTTCTTCTTGAGCCTGGGAAGGTTTCTATGAAATATTTTGCAGTAACAGGAACACCTCTTATGCTTGAAGATAAGTTGTTTATACCTACTAGTCAAGGTATTATTGGAAAAAGTAAAGATGGTAACACACTCTGGGAAAATGACCTTAAGAATATACAATGGATGGTATCCAGCGAAGATGGAAAAGATATTTATGCGTTTAAGACGAACGATGCTAAATCTAAGACCAGTATCTATAAAATAGGTAGTGATGGTAAAGATCTATGGCCAGATGAAGCAAAAGTAAAGGGTGTCATTTCCAACTTTGAAATCTTACCACAAGGTATTGCGGTGGTAAGTGATAAAGACACCGCAGGGAAAAGCGTACTTGCGGGTCGCTCAGAATCTAAAATTACACTTTTGAGTGCTCAAAATGGTGAAGACTTATGGAACAAGGCACCGAAAACAAAGGGGTTTGTACAACATTTCTACGTGATGGATGATGGGATTTTATTTGGTGTACATAGCGGTGGTATAAATAAAGTATCCTTTGACGGAAAACCACTATTTAAGAAGCCTCTTAAAACTGGTGAAAATATCATCACCATGGCAGAAACAGATAACGGTCTCATTTATATTACTTCTGAAGATGCAAACATTGTAAATCTTGAAACAGGAGAGCAGGTATGGAAGAAGCCTCTCAAGTATAAGAAGGCAGATGCAGTAAGTTCTACTTTTGATGAAAAGAACAATCGCTACCTTATAAGTACAGATGATGAGTTACTTGCCATAGATGCTAGTACTAATGAAGTAACAACTTTAAGTAAAACAAAATTTGAAGGTAAAGAAGACCCTAACCACGTAGAAGTACGCAATGGAGGAATATTGTTAACTAGTAGCCAGAACCTAAGGCTCATAGATTGGAATGGAAAGGGAAACTGGCAAGAATATTATAAAGCCCCAGGCAAGAGTATCGCTGGAAGTATTATTGCTGGTGTATCAGCTGTAGCTTCAATGGCGGCAGCATCTGCAAGTGCATATCAAGCGGGTGCAAATAAGAATGTACTTGGAAATTACAATAAGCAGGGGTATAAGGCAAAGCTCGCGCAGGATATGTTTGCAGACATCGCCTCGGCATCCTTTGCAGAGCTAAGCAAACGTTTTAAAGCAACATCTGCCACTGCCGATGCTCAATTTATTCTCACAAAACTCGATGATGGTACTGGACTTGTTAAGGTAAATAAAGATTCGGGTAAAGTAGAGAAGGAGATTGTACTTAAAGACAAAAAGCCAGAGTATCAGGTAGATGATCAAGCCGGAATACTGTATTATAAAGCAGATTCAAATTCTATATATGCCTATGACTTAACTAAATAGAAAGTCTCAAGACTGTTGAGGTCTTTGCAGGAGCAGGAGAAATCTTACTTTTAATAGCTTCGGCTGTTACTATCGTATAGATATAATAGATGCTACCTATGAAACCCAAATAAATTTTTCTTTCAAATTTTACAATCTTGAACCTTAACAATTGTGATTTAAGTAATACAATTTGTGGCTTGAAATTGTTGAGGTTTTTAAAGTCCTACTACTAACGAATTATCGAGGTATAAAACACAAATTTAAGAATAGGGCATTTGCCTTATATTTTTTAAATAATGATGATACTACATTTACTGTGTAAAAAAACAAAAGTTAATATTGAATTTTATGAGGTAACTTCCATTTTGGGGGAAATGAAAGTTATTGTATTAGAAAGGTGGCGGTAACGCTACCTTTTTGTATTATCGGGATTCTTACTATATTTTACTGGTTAACAACACGTTTATGAAAATCTCCGAGTCACTTCTATCTTTCGTTATCACGTTGTTTATAATTATTTCTGTCAACTCTCAGAATACAAAAAAAGAAATAGATAGCCTTCGTGTAGTAGCATTAACAGCACAAGATTCTCTCAAATTTGATATTTATAATAGGATGGCTTTTTATTACATTTTTAATGATGTAAATAAGGCAGATTCCATACTTCAGAGTGCTATGAAGCAAGTGTCTTTTAATGATGATCTTTACAGTACTGTATTACTTACTAACACTACAGGTATACGTTACGATGTGCATCAGGTATACGATTCTGCATATTATTATTTTGACAGGGCTCGTACGCTTTCGCGAAAGCATAATTTTAAATATCAAGAATCACGATCTCTTAATAACCTCGGAATGAATGCTTGGAATCAAGGCGACCTCTCGCAGGCTCAAGACTATTTTTTTGAAGCCCTAGAGACCAGTAGGAAATATTTTCCTGAAGAACGTACAGATAGTTTTTTAAACAATATAGGTTTGATCTACCAAGAGCTAGAATCACTGGATAAAGCCTTGGAATACCATAACCAAGCTCTGGCAGAACGAAAAAAGATAAAAGCTGAGGTTGCTCAGATTACTTCTTATAATAATATAGGTATCTGTCATCGTATTCTAGGTAACTCAAAAGAAGCTCTTGATGCGTACGAGAACGCTCTGAGAATAATGAATACGGTGGATGCATATCAACTTTACCAAAGTGTAAATAATAACAAAGGAAATTTACTGCTCGATTTAGGTAAATATGAGGAGGCTATAGAGGCATTTAAAAAAGCAGAGATTAAACCAGAAAATGCTACCTACGATGCACGTAGTTCCTTTATGGGCACAGGTGGTCTTGCTTATGGATATTATCTTACGGGCGACATTGGTCAAGCAGAAGTAAAACTATCACAAGGTTTTGAAAAGCTTGAGAAAGAAAATTCTTATAGATCCAATGCAGAAACACTTTATAAGGCTGCAGCCCTCATAAACATAGCTCAGGGGCGACCTCTAGAAGGTGCTGCTTATATAGATACACTACAGGTGATTATAAGCGACAAGTTTTCTAGCAAAAATGCAGAAGCTATCGCAACCGCTGAGACAAAGTTTAATACTGCACAAAAAGAAGCCGCGCTGGCAGATACCCGTGCAACGCTCGCAGAAACTGAACTTAGTATACGTAAACGTAACAACATAATTTATGGAGTAGCTGCACTCGCTCTCATCCTTGCGTTACTGGGATATTTGATCTATATACAACAACGTTTAAAAAACAAACAACAAGCTCAAAAGCACGCATTGCAAAATGCATTAATTAAAATTGAAACACAAAATAAGCTGCAAGAGCAGCGACTTAGAATTTCTCGCGATCTACACGATAATATAGGAAGCCAGTTAACATTTATCACATCGTCATTAGACAATCTCAACTACGGTATAGATGATAAAAAAGTCGAAATTAAATCTAAGATTGAAAAAATAGGCGCATTTACGAAGACAACCATAAACGAATTAAGAGATACTATCTGGGCGATGAATAAAGAGCATATCTCTATAGAAGATCTTGAGGCACGCTTGGGTAATTTACTACAACAAATAAGAGCAGCCAGCCCAGATTTAGATGTCCAATTTACAATAGATTCTAGTATAGATAAGACATTACTATTGAACTCTGTCGAAGGGATTAACATATATCGCATTATACAAGAAGCCGCTGCAAATACTGTAAAATATGCTAAAGCCGATTACCTTAAAATAGCACTCAACAGAGGGCAAAAGCTTTTAAATGTATCCATAATAGATAATGGAACAGGCTTCGATACTAATAAGCCAACATTTGGTAATGGATTACGTAATATACAGAAGAGAGCAAAAGATATAGGAGCAAATTGTGTTATTGAATCTACTTCTAATGGGACTCATTTAAACATAGAGTTATAAATATGTCAAATGCCTTATAGTGGGTAGACTTCAAAATATTTAATTTTAAGAAAGCTCTCAAAGAGATGATGTTTTACCCAATTATCATATCGTGTATATATATAATTGTTTCATCTATTCTCATTTTTAGATTTAGTCAAGTTCATAAAGCACGTAATAACAAGCATAATGTAAGTGTGAGGTATTTACAAAATGAAATAAACACAAATGAGCAACAAATTTCAGTACGGGACCTATACCTTGATACATATAATTTGCAGGAATACAACCTTAAGGCGTCGTTATACGTACAATCAGAAATTGCAATAGATTAGAGTATGAATATTAAGGTTTCCATAGTAGATGATAATAGTTTTTTAGCAAATGCTATCAAAGAGAAACTCTCATTTTTTAAAGACATAACTTTAAAATGGAGTGCTATGGACGGTAGTGCTTGTTTATCAGAATTAGAAGGTAATCATAATATTGACGTTATTTTGATGGATATTGAAATGCCCGTACTTAATGGTATTGAAACCACGCAGATAGTAAAACAAAAATATCCCCATATTAAGATTATTATGCTCACCGTTTTTGATAATGATGAGCATATATTTAAAGCAATTCAAGCGGGAGCAGATGGATACTTACTTAAAGAAATAAGTCCAGAACGTTTGTATAGCGGTATAAAAGAAACACTTTCTGGAGGTGCTGCAATGAACCCATCTATTGCAATGAAAACCTTAAAACTGCTTCGCAATCCTACAAGTCTTGAAAACCTCGAAGATCGTGAAGACCTTAGTTTGACCGAAAGGGAGATAGAAGTGCTAGAACAACTATCTAAAGGACTAAGTTATAAAGTAATTGCAGATCACTTATTTCTATCACCAAGTACCGTTAGAAAGCATATAGAAAATATTTACAAAAAGTTACAAGTGCATTCTAAAATTGAAGCGGTTCAAAAAGCAAAGCGACACAACCTCATATAGCCTAGCTTTTTATAAATGAAGTTTCTTAGCTAGAGATATCCAAGACCCACCATTTACGGCTTCTATGCCGCTAGCTTTGAGTATAGTACTGGCAGAGGCACTTCTTGCACCGCTGGCACAAACACAAATTACAGGTTTATCCCATTTCTTTATTTTGGAAATATTATTTGATAGAGATTGGAGGGGTATATGTTCTGATCCTGGTATAGCTCCACTCTCGTATTCCCGCTTTGTGCGTACATCCACGATCACAGCACCTCTGGATTGAAGATCGATAAGTTTCTGCGTTTTATTACCAAATAAATTACTGAGTAACCCCATCTTTATCTGTTATTAATTGAAGACCATCTTTAATAAGGTGTTCGCTTTTTGGACGTTTAATAGATAAGTCTTCAAGGTAACTTAATACCTCCTCATCTAGTGTGAGCTCATAAATTTCTAGAGAGAGTAACCAATCTTTAGGATAGTCTGATTTTAAGGTGCGGAATATAGATAGAAGTCTATCCCCGTCTATATTCTTAGACTCTCGTTGTGTTCTAACTTCTTGATACAGTTTGTTGAGGATGTGATCTTCTGGCGACAACGCTTGCTGTATGGTAGTAGTTGAACTCACATGCGTTGTAATATCAAATGAACGGTGATCTGCCGCTCCTGCAAAAGCCGAAACAACTGAAGTTCCTATGGCCATATCAAATGGTCCATTCTTACGAGAGATTAATTGAGACCCTTTATAAGTAACCTCACACCCGTCAAAGTGAACAACTAATAGTGTCCCGTCAATGCTACGAGTACCTGTGGTTATCATCCCTGTTACTGTGATGCCACTTTCAAATTCAAAAGAGTTAATACCGCCTTCATAAATTTCAAAAGCTTTTAAATCTCTAGGGCTCATATGCTCAATAGCCATTGAACTTCTTTTCAATTTACCTAGCGGTGAGGAGAATCCCTTTCTAAAATGATCTGTTCCTAAACCAATGAGCTCTTTACCGCGATAAGCGAGTGCACTAGGTCCTTCTGTTTCAAAATAAACAACACGATTATCTTCATCTTGTATCATTCTGGAAAAGTTTCCACTCACCTGCAAACCTGTGTTGAGTTCTATAGACCCTAATTGTTTACAATCTATAAGCTTTTGGACACCGCGCCATCCTCCACGTCGCAAGGCCATTGTCTCAGCAAATTCTTCAAGCACTTCCATAAGATACCCAAAGTCTGGAGTTACATAGAGTTGCGGTTGCATCTGGGTGATATCAAACTCTTGATAGGCAGCGTCAATGCTGTATGGAATCTTTTTTACTGCTTCCGTAAGGCAGTGTTTACTTTCACCTAAAGAAGAGAGAAGTCCAGCTCCATAAAGTTTGGGCTTATCTACGGTACCCACAAGGCCATACTCAACCGTCCACCAGTGAAGATTACGTATAAGGGCAATTTCTGAAGGCTCAACTTTAAGATTCTGTAATCTATTTACTTCCTCTTCGGCTTCATCAATTTCCTTTTGAGCGATACCTTCTGCTTCTTTTAAAATAGATAGCTTACGCACCGCTTCATATAGATTCATGTCGTGTGCGTTAGAAATAGCTCGCGCTCCAATCTCTCCAAAACGTCTTAAATATTCTGCGTAGTCAGGACTAGCAATAATAGGAGCGTGCCCCGCACCTTCATGTATAATATCTGGAGCAGGTGTATATTCTATATTTTCAAGTTGGCGTATGTCGCTTGCAATAACCAGCACCTTATATGCTTGAAACTCCATAAACGCATTAGGAGGTATAAAACCGTCTACGGCAACAGCGGCCCATCCTATTTCTTTTAAAATACGGTTCATCCCATACATAGATGGGATAGACTCTATAGAAATACCCGTTTTTTTAAGTCCAGAAAGGTAACTTTCGTGTGCAACCTCGCTCAAATGTTTCACATTTTTGCGCATTACATAACGCCACACTGCCTGGTTAATTGGTGTATATTGCTCGTAATCTTGTGCTTTAATATATTGCCGTAGGTGATCTGGTAATCTATCTAAAAGCGGGTTTGATGTAACAGGTAAATCCATAGTGTAAATTTACAAAGAATGGGCGTCATTTTATGACTTTCCTATATCGTTTGCGTAAAATGTTGAGAGTTACGCTTTCGCGAAAGCGGTAACAACACATTTAGTAAATCAATCTCACGAAAGGAGGATAATTGGTACTTTTACCTAAAAGATGATCTACAGATGATGACACAACCCTATGTAAAAACGCTCAAAGCAAATGGCATTGCAACCATTACCTTCTTTCATCCTGCTCATAATAGTATGCCTAGTTCTGTACTTAAGGATCTTGAAAGTGCCATTACTGAAGCAAGTAAAGATGAAGAAATAGCCATCATTGTTTTACAAAGTGGCGGCGAGCGTACCTTTTGTGCAGGTGCTAGTTTTGATGAGTTAAAAAGTATTGATAATGAGCAAGATGGCAAAGAGTTTTTTATGGGCTTTGCGCGTGTCATTCTAGCGATGAGAGCAAGTTCAAAACTTATTATAGGCCGAGTACAAGGGAAGGCCGTGGGTGGCGGTGTAGGTCTAGCTGCAGCTACAGACTATTGTTTTGCCACAAAATATGCCAGCATCAAGTTAAGCGAACTCACCATAGGAATTGGTCCTTTTGTAATAGCTCCAGCAGTAGAAAGAAAGATGGGACTCAATGCTCTAAGCGACCTCACACTCAATGCTACAGACTTTTATACCTCAGAATGGGCAAAGAACAAAGGATTGTATGCAGAGGTTTTTGAAACATCCATTCTAATGGATGAGGCAATAACAGCTTTTGCTCATAACCTAGCATCATATAATCCTGAGGCTCTCACCGGAATGAAAAAAGCACTATGGGAAGGTACAGAAAGATGGCCGAAGTTACTTGAAGAGCGAGCTGCGATGAGCGGTAAGTTAGTTTTGAGTGAGTTTACAAAAAAGACACTTAGTAAATTTTAAAACCGTAATACGTTCAAATAAAAAAAGCACCTTAATGGTGCTTTTTTTATTTTCAAATGATTTCTAATTACCGGCAACTTTAGGAGGATAGACTTCCATTATTTCTTGCACTATAAGATTTATTCGTTCTTCGCGCTTATCTACATCTCCTGAGACTAATGGCGCTGTTCCTTGTCCTTGCCAGATAAGTTGTTTTTTATTTGCATCTATTAGATCAATATATAGGGTACCTTGAGTTGATCTTGCAACGGTATTATTATTGAAGCCTCCCCAACCCCAAGGACCGCCCCAGCCACCCCAGGGTCCTCCCCAGAAGCCGCCGCCCCAGCCCCAGCCGCCGACAAAGCCAAAGTTGTTTTGATACACATCTACACGTTCTTTAGCCTTTGTAAATATGCTTACAAGAACTGCAGGGTCTTCAGATTTTGTAAATCCTTTTGCCATCATCTCAGCTTCTATAGCTCGTAAAACACGGCGTTTATCTAAGTCTGAGATCTCTGCTTTGTCAATCCCAGGTTTGTAAAAAGCAAAAGTTTTATAATCATTAAAATTTGTGTCCTTATCGTAGTCTGAAGCTACGCGTACGGTGCTACAAGAAGCCAGTAATAAAACTGCTCCAAGCAGAGGTAAAAGTCTAAATGCTTTCATAACGCTTATTTTTTTTAATTAGTAAATAAATGATCTGCTACCCTATTTGGTAACGTCACTTTGAGATTTGGTTCATTTTCCATAGCGCGTTCTATAGCAAAAATGGCACCTTCATTACGAGCCCAACTACGTCTAGCAATTCCGTTATTTACATCCCAGAAAAGCATAGATTGTAACCGTCTTTCGGCTTCCTTACTACCATCAATTACCATACCAAAACCACCGTTTATTACCTCTCCCCAGCCTACACCACCACCATTATGAATGCTCACCCAAGTGGCTCCTCTAAAACTATCTCCTATTACATTGTGAATAGCCATATCTGCCGTAAAACGACTTCCATCATAAATATTACTTGTCTCTCGATACGGGGAATCTGTTCCTGAGACATCATGATGATCCCGCCCTAAAATTATTAATCCTATTTCCCCACGAGCGATGGCATTGTTAAAGGCTTTTGCAATCTTTGCACGCCCCTCTGCATCTGCATAGAGTATTCTGGCCTGAGAACCAACCACGAGTTTATTTTCTTGTGCTCCTTTAATCCATTTAATATTATCCTGCATTTGCTGTTGGATCTCTACAGGAGCATCTTTGGCTAGATTTTCTAAAACTGTACAGGCTATTTGATCTGTTTTCTCGAGATCTTCTGATTTACCAGTGGCACATACCCATCTAAAGGGGCCAAAACCATAATCAAAACACATAGGTCCCATTATATCTTGTACGTAACTAGGGTATTTGAAATCTATTCCATTTTCGTCAAAAATCGCTGCACCAGCTCTACTACTTTCTAAGAGAAATGCATTTCCATAGTCAAAAAAGTAAGTCCCACGGTTCGTATGGGAATTAATGGCGGCTACTTGGCGGCGTAGTGTTGTTTTTACGCTTTCGCGAAAGCGGTCTACATCTGTTGCCATCATCTCATTTGCTTCTTCAAAGGTGTAGCCCATAGGGTAATATCCTCCCGCCCAAGGATTATGTAAAGACGTCTGATCGCTACCTATATCAATAGTAATATTGTGTGCGTCAAATGCCTCCCAGACATCTACAATATTACCTTGATAAGCGATAGAGAC
>CAWUIT010000075.1:0-11261 GCA_963922345.1 uncultured Dokdonia sp.
TAAGTCTACCAGCTCTACTGCAGATGGTCGCATTTTTGCATCACCCTTAGCTAAAAGAATAGCAGAGGAGAAAGGCATTAACTTGTCGCAAGTAAAAGGTTCTGGTGAGAATGGCCGCGTTATTAAAGCAGACGTAGAAAACTTTACTCCTACCGCTGGAGGAGGAGCACAAGTCCAGCAGTTTGTGGCAACAGGCGAA
Organism: uncultured Dokdonia sp.; assembly: GCA_963922345.1. Taxonomy (GTDB): domain Bacteria; phylum Bacteroidota; class Bacteroidia; order Flavobacteriales; family Flavobacteriaceae; genus Dokdonia. The sequence goes on from CAWUIT010000075.1 coordinate 200, forward strand.
GAGAGTTTTGAAGAGATAGAAAACTCGCAAATGCGTAAGGCTATTGCTCGTGGTCTCGGAAAATCTAAATTTACCGCCCCTCATTATTATTTGAACGTTGAGTTCAATATGGAAAATATGATGAGCTTTAGAAAGCAGTTTAATACGTTGCCTGATACTAAAGTTTCCTTTAATGACATGATAATTAAGGCAACTTCAATAGCTTTAAAACAGCATCCTCAAGTAAATTCTCAGTGGTTTGATGATAAGATGCGTTTAAATCATCACGTACATATTGGAGTAGCCGTTGCAGTACCAGATGGTCTTGTAGTTCCTGTAGTGGAGTTTGCAAATGAGAAATCATTACAACAGATTAATGCTGAGGTAAAAGAACTTGCTGGGAAGGCGCGTGATAAGAAGTTAAAACAACAAGAAATGGAAGGGTCTACCTTTACTATTTCTAACTTAGGTATGTTTGGAATTACAGATTTCACATCAATTATAAACCAGCCTAATTCTGCCATACTTTCGGTAGGGGCTATTGTTGAGAAACCTGTAGTTAAAGATGGTCAACTGGCCGTGGGTCACACAATGAAGCTTACATTAGCTTGTGACCATAGAACAGTAGATGGAGCAACTGGAGCGCAATTTTTACAAACGCTCAAATCCTATATAGAAAATCCAGTACTTATGTTAGCATAGATATTTAGGATACTAGTACACAAAACCCACGCAACTGCGTGGGTTTTTTTATCTTTAACCATATGAGAAATATATACATTATTATCGCGAGCTTTTTAATAATCTCTTGTGGATCCTCAGCACCGCTTGTGGGTGTTTCAGGTGATACTACATCAACAAAGCGCAATCCTAGGGAAAATCAGGTCGTAATGGCATTTCCTGATATTGATAAAATGACATCTGTGGCAAGTACCATGGAGTTTTTGGCCTCAGATGAGTTGATGGGTCGTGATACTGGCAGTAAGGGAATTGAAGTAGCCGCGCAGTTTATAGAGGCAAGATTTGAAAACGCTGGTGTTAAGCCCTACTTTGAAAAGTACAGAGATCCATTTGTTGCAAAAGGCAAAGATGCCTTCAATGTAGTAGGAGTTATTGAGGGTTCTGATCCTGTGCTAAAGAATGAGGTCATTATGATTGGTGCGCATTATGATCACATAGGCTATGGAAAGCAAGTAGAAAACGATTCTATAGCAAATGGAGCAAATGATAATGCGGCCGGAACAACGGCAGTCTTAGCGCTGGCAGATCATTTTGGAAAAACTAGAGATAATAAGAGAACTCTTGTATTTGCCTTGTTTTCTGCAGAAGAAAAGGGACTGCTAGGTTCAAAACACCTCGCCTCGAGAATGAAACAAAAAGAGGTAGACCTCTATGTCATGTTTAATATCGAAATGATAGGTGTGCCTATGAAAGATAAAGACCATTTTGTATACGCATCGGGATATGAAATGTCTAATTTACCCGAAGTCTTTAATGAATACCTAGGGACTAAAATTATAGGCTTCTTACCAAAAGCTAAAGAGTTTAACCTTTTTATGAGAAGTGACAATTATCCTTTTTTCTTAGAATTTGGTGTTCCAGCACATACCATATCGTCGTTCGATTTTACAAATTTTGACCATTATCACGGCGTAGGTGATGAGGTAGAAAAGATGAACTTCCAGTTTATGGAAGGCCTCATCAAAAGACTTTCTATAGGTTTAGAGAAAATGGCCAATAGTCCATCAAAAGAAATTAAAATGATCAAGGAGTAAGTAGTCCTCCCGGTACAAAATAATCTACAGCTAGATAATGAAAAGAATTATTATTACAGGAACGAGTAGAGGCATAGGTTTTGAACTCGCTAAGAAATTTGCTAGCGAGGGACACCAAGTTCTTGCGCTTTCGCGAAAGCATAAACCTTGTGCAGATTTAAATTTGCAAAATCTTACTTCTATACCTTTTGATATTACAGAAGCTTCACATTTCCAGAAAGTGATAGATTTTATTGAGAGCGACTGGGAAGGGGTAGATATTGTGATAAACAACGCTGGGGCTTTGCTAAACAAACCATTTTCTGAAACAGGTATAGAAGATTTTGAGTATATATATAGAGTTAATGTATATGGAGTTGCAGAGTTAACAAGGGTTGTATTGCCATATATGAGTAAGGGAAGTCACGTGGTGACGGTCTCAAGCATGGGAGGCATACAAGGCAGCCTTAAATTTCCAGGACTTGCTGCCTATAGTTCCAGTAAAGGAGCTGTAATAACGCTAAGTGAACTCCTAGCCGAAGAATATAAAGAAAGCGGTATCGCTTTTAATGTAGTAGCCCTAGGGGCTGTACAAACAGAGATGCTTGAGGAAGCATTTCCAGGATACGAAGCTCCATTACAGGCAAATGAAATGGCGACCTATTTATATGATTTTGCTCTCAATGGAAATCGTTATTACAATGGTAAAACTTTACAAGTCTCTGCTAGTACGCCTTGAATTTAAATTTTAGAAAAAAGCGTAATTAGTGGTAGATGTTTTAAAAAGATATATTCCAGAACGAGCGGCAACTTCCGTATTTGCACTAATTAAAGAACACGCAGTCTATCTTAAAATTGTAAATGAGCGCGTGACAAGGCGCGGCGATTACAGACGTCTTGCAGATGGGCAGCATCAAATAACGGTCAACGTTAATCTTAATAAATACCGTTTTCTGATAACCTTAGTTCATGAGATTGCACATCTAGTAGCTTTTGAGAAGTATGGTAGGCGTATTAAACCACACGGTAAGGAGTGGAAGCATACCTTTCAATATCTTATGTTGCCTTTTTTGAGACCAGAAATTTTTCCGCTTGATTTATTGCCGTATCTCGCAAGGCATTTTAAGAATCCAAAGGCAAGTAGTGACACAGATGCGCACTTATCCGTAGCGTTAAAAAACTACGACCCGCCCACTGATAAAAACTTTATATTTGAATTGCCACTAGGTGCTACATTTAAAATCTACAATGGTAAGATTTTTAAAAGAGGCAAAAAGCGTATCAAGAGATACGAGTGCTTGGAAGTGGCAACAGGGAAAGTTTATTTGTTTCAGCCTAATGCAGAAGTAGATCGATTATATTAGAAACTATGAAACATGTAGAAAATTACTATGCGTTACTTATGGCAGGAGGCGTAGGATCTAGATTTTGGCCTGTAAGTACACAAGAGTTTCCTAAGCAATTTCACGATATGTTAGGCACTGGAGAGAGCCTATTGCAAAAAACTTTTAAGAGATTAAAAGGAACGGTTCCAGAAGATCAAATTCTGGTTCTTACAAATACGTCATACAGCGAGCTTGTGCAAAAACAACTCCCTAAAATACCACACAAAAATATTGTTCTAGAGCCTGCTATGCGCAATACAGCCCCTTGTATATTACTTTCGGCATTAAAAATAGAGAAAGAGAATCCAGACGCTATAATGATTGTCGCACCGAGCGATGCTTGGATAGAAGATGAGCAAGCCTTTCTAGAAGATCTTCAGAAAGCCTTCGATGCGGCACAAGATGATAATGCAATCGTTACGCTTGGTGTAGCCCCCACTTTCCCTAACACGGGTTATGGGTATATAAAATATGATAAGGATGATAACGCTTTCGCGAAAGCGGTAGACCATTTTACAGAAAAACCTAATTACACCACAGCAAAGGAGTTCTTGAAAAGTGGTGACTACTTATGGAATGCAGGAATGTTTATCTGTAGTGTTCAAACTGTGCTCTCAAGTTTCAAAACTTTTTTACCTGATATGTATAGGCAATTGAGTGAGGGCAGAGCTTTTTTGAACTTAGAACAAGAGCAGAATTTTGTGAATGAAGTTTATCCTACTGTAGAAAACATTAGTATAGACTTCGGGATTATGGAAAAACATCAAAATGTGAAGGTGGTTCCAGCAAGTTTTGATTGGAATGATCTAGGTACTTGGGGCTCCCTTTATGATAAGATAACCGCTGGAAATGAAGAAAGTGCTGTGATAAACGCTCGTGTTATTGAAACCGAAGCTTCTGGTAATATAGTGCGTACAGAGCAGGATAAGGTAGTGGTAATTGATGGCTTAAAGGATTATATCATTGTTGAAAATGATGAGGTGCTCTTGATCGTTCCAAAGTCCAAGGAGCAAGATATAAAAGAGATACGTAATGAAGTACAACGTAAATTTGGCAAGAAACTAGGCTAGTGGATAATAAAGATAATATTGGTGCAAATCCAGATCCTAAGGATAAAGAGCTAGAGTTCCAGACAGATTCTAACGACGACCTTCGTAAAGATGCGCACGGGTTGTGGGAAAATATTAAAGAGTTTATTCAAGCTTTATTGGATATACGCACTGATACGGACCGTGATGCTACTATAGAGGCTGTGCGTAAAGATATTCCCTTTAAAGGGCATAACGCGTGGATTCTCATATTCTCTATTTTTGTTGCAAGTATTGGCCTTAATGTCAGTAGTACAGCTGTAGTTATCGGTGCAATGCTTATAAGCCCTCTTATGGGGCCTATTGTAGGTATTGGGTTATCTGTAGGTATAAATGATGGCGATATGATGAAGCGATCATTTTTAAATCTTACGGTAATGATCGTACTGAGTGTTCTTACAGCTACACTCTATTTTTGGATCTCACCCTTGAAGGAAGCTACTCCAGAATTAATATCTCGCACCTACCCTACCATTTTAGACGTGCTTGTAGCTGTTTTTGGAGGTTTAGCGCTCATTGTTGCAAAAACTAAATCTGGGACTATTGCAAGTGTCATCTTTGGAGTTGCAATCGCCACCGCGCTTATGCCGCCATTGTGTACAGTGGGATATGGTCTCGCTATAGGTAATATACAATATGCAGGAGGCGCAGCTTACTTGTTTTTTATAAATGCCGTCTTTATCGCTCTCGCAACATTTGTAGTAGCAAAGCTTTTACGTTTCCCATTAGTAAAATATGCTAATCAAAAAAAGAGAAGGCGTGTAACTACAATTGCAACTATCGTTGCCATATGTGTTATCGCTCCTAGTATATTTCTATTTGTACAACTCTTAAAGCAGCAAATATTTGAGGCCAAGTCTAGAGAATATATTACAGAAACCATCGTCTATGATGGGATGAGTATTTTATCTGGAGATAAAAAAGGAGATAATGATCCTAAAACTAAAGAGCTCAACGTGGTGCTTATTGGTAATTTAGTTCCAAGTTCTATAATAACTAAATGGGAGGAAGAAATTCAGAATGTCAAAGGTCTCGAGGGTGCCAAATTACGTATTCGTCAGGGTGTAGATCAAAGTAGTGCCATTGCAGAGAGACTTAGCTCTGAGGTGCGTTCGGGCATTCTAGAAGACTTGTATGTAAAAAATCAGGAGGTACTCACCTCTAAAGATGCAAGGATAAGTTTACTAGAGAACAAGATTAACAACTTAGAAAGCGCTTCCATACCTTTTGAACAAGTGCGTAATGAAGTAAAAATTAATTATGAAGGTTTAGAGCGTTTTGGTTACGGTACACTTATAACTTCAGATTTTGGGTCAACTGCCGATACGCTTACAGTGATTAGGGTTCAATGGGAGAATAATATGTCTAATAGAACTCGTCGTAAACAAGAGCAAAAGCTTGCTCTCTGGCTACGGGAGCGATTTAAATTAGATACTCTTGTAGTCGAGGGTAATTAGTAAAGAAGGTGGGTTTATCGCGCTTTCGCAAAAGCGTACAAGGCTTTAAGCATTTTGAGCCTCGCGTACCATTTTAAATAGGTTAGACGAGTAAACAAAGTTTGTTACATCTTCATTATCAGTCTTGAAAATTTCATTCTTGGTTCCTTCCCAGGCCAGATGGCCTTTCTGTAGGTACACAATGTGATCTCCTATTTCCATTACCGAGTTCATATCGTGCGTGTTGATAATGGTGGTAATGTCTTGCTCAATTGTAATCTCTCGTATGAGATTATCAATCACAGTAGCAGTGTTTGGATCGAGACCAGAATTAGGCTCATCACAAAAAAGATATTTGGGATTATTTACAATAGCTCTTGCAATTGCTACACGTTTTTGCATTCCACCAGAAATTTCTGAGGGGAGTTTATGGTTTGCATTTTCTAGGTTTACTCGATCGATTACTACGTTTGCACGTTCAATACGCTCACGCTTCTTCATTTTAGTAAACATTTTTAAAGGGAAGGCTATATTTTCTTCTACGGTCATAGAATCGAATAGGGCACTACCTTGAAAAACCATTCCTATTTGCTCTCTTAACTCTCTTTGATCATCATCATCTAACTCTGAATATGGATTACCATCATAAATGATCTGGCCGCTATCTGGCTTAAAGAGCCCTAGCATAGTTTTTAAAAAGACCGTTTTTCCAGATCCAGAAGTACCAATTATGAGATTGGTTTTACCAGATTCAAACTTTGTAGAAAATCCCTTTAATACTTCATTGTCTCCAAATGATTTACGTATGTTTTTTACCTCTATCATCTAACTTAATAATATTTGGGTTACAATAAAGTTAACGAGTATAATGGCAACACTAGTCCACACAAAGGATGTTGTACTTGCTTTTCCTACTTCTAAAGCTCCTCCACGCATAAAATAACCGTGGTATGATGGTATGGTGGCTAGTAAAAATGCAAAAAGAAACGTTTTAAAGAATGCGTAAAATATCTGGAAGGGTATAAAGTCTTGTTGTAATCCTGATAGAAAGTCTGTGCTGGGTGCAAAACCTCCATAGACCGCTGCAGTATAAGCTCCTATGATTCCTAAAAACATCCCTATAGCAATGAGAAAAGGGTAAATAAGCATTGCAATTATCTTAGGGAAAATTAGATAATTTACAGAGTTTATCCCCATCACTTCTAAGGCGTCAATTTGCTCCGTAACTCTCATAGTACCAATACTTGAGGTGATGAATGAGCCTACTTTTCCAGCCATAATGACGGATACAAACGTAGGTGCAAATTCTAATATAATAGATTGCCTTGCTGCAAAGCCTATAAGTGATTTAGGTAATAATGGATTATTGAGGTTGAGAGCTGTCTGTATAGCCACAACTGCTCCCACAAAGAAGGAGATAAATGCGACAATTCCTAAAGAGCCAATAATAAGATCGTCTATTTCTTTAAAAATAAGATCGCGTAGCACTTTTCCTTTTGTGGGTTTCACAAAAGTATTCTTGATCATTAAGAAGTATTCACCTATTGAATGTAGGTATGACATTATCAATATTTAGAAGGCTAAAATAGGGAAATAATAATTTGTCAAATTAGTATTTAAGATAGCTTTATGACGCTATTGTTTTAATAGCTTTTTCATTTTAGTGTAGATTTCGGTATTTTCATAAATACCTGCAAACTCCGTAGATCCTGGCCCATATGCAAAAACTGGAACCATAGTTGCACTATGTCCACCTGTAGAAAACGTAGGTTTGATAGCGTTGTAGTCTCCATCATCTGCCGAAAGTGTAAATCCACCTGTCTCGTGATCTGCTGTAACAATTACAAGCGTGCTACCGTCTTTCTCGGCATAATCCAGTACTTGGCCAATAACAGTATCAAAATCAATAAGCTCGCTTATAAGATACTCTGCATCATTATTATGGCCACCCCAGTCTACTTGAGATCCTTCAACCATTAAGAAGAAGCCTTTCTTATTAAGAGATAATCGCTGGATGCCTAGATTTGTAGCATCATATAAAAATGAGCCTCTTCCATCTAGCATTCTTGGCATACCTCCAGAATTTAGTAAAAAACCGTAACGTTTATTTTTACTAATTTTTAAAGAGCGGTTTAATCTATTGGTGTCTATTTCAAAACCATTTTCTTTTAATTCATTAATAACCTCTCTCTTATCAACCCTATTCGTAAAAAAGTTTACTCCTCCTCCTGCAAAAAAGTCAACTTTTGAGCTGGCTAGGTCACTGGCGATTTCATCTTCCATTTTTCTATACTTTACGTGGGCGTAAAAACTAGCAGGCGTTGCGTGTGTAATGGTTGATGTGGCTATAATACCCGTGTCATATCCTCTAGCTTCAAGCTCTTCTAAGATCGTAGGTACGGCAATGGTGTCATTATTTACACCAATGGCGCCATTATAGGTCTTAACACCAGCCGAAAATGCAGTTGCACCCGCTGCAGAGTCTGTAATAAGATCACTTGCAGAGCTTGTTTTTATTAAACCGATGGTCTTAAATCGCTCATAGTTAGAGGGCTTACTATTGTAAAATTGACTTGACGATATCTGGCTTAAACCTGTACCATCTGCAATCATAAGAATGACATTTTTAGGTCTCTTACTTTGTGCTGTGGTATTTATAGAAGCACAAGATAAGAGTACACCACATAGGCAGATGCTTAAAAACTTTGGTAGCTTATTGATAGACATATTATTCTTTTTGTCAAAAATAGGTAATGTATAAGAGTGCAATCTAAAGAATACGTTAAGAATTAAAAGCCAAGTTTCTTTCTAATGCCTTTCCATCGTATTGCGCGTATATAGCGCCCTTCAGTTTTAGAAACGAGAAACTTTGTTTTAGATTTTTTTGCTTTTAAATAACCTCTCAGATAGTTTTTAAACAGTAACAGCGAGCCTTTTCGATTGGCTAGCTTGAGAGAAGCTATTGAGGTAAGTAAAAAACCATAGCGCATTTTATAGAACGCCTCTCCTTGTTTAAACTGTGCAGCATTATCATAGGTCACTCCAGTAGGTTTGAGGTGTTTTACCTTGAGTGTCGCATCCGTACGTACTTCCCAATTGTGATACTGGGCAAGAAGCTCATCAATGGTATCCCATCCCATTGCAATCTTTAAACCTCCTATATCTTCAAAACACTTTTTACGATAGGCTTTTAACGCACCTCGTAGATGATCTTTATTTGTCAAATTCTCAAGAATCCAATCTTCCCCTTTTTTGATGTAGCAAAAACCCCCAGCCATCCCAATGGCATCATTATTTTCAAAATGATACGATAAGCGCTCCAAGTAATTTTGAGGAAAAATCAGATCTGCATCAAATTTACAAATAACATCATAGTTAGTGTCTAACGTGTTTAATCCTTCATAAAACGTTCTAATAACTTTACTGCCGGGTAGATGTTCGTTCTTTTTAGAATTATTTAGACGTTTTATGGATATGTATGAGTATGCTTTCGCGAAAGCGGAAACTATCTCAGCGCTCTTATCTGTACTATTATCATCGACTACTACAATTTTTTTCGGTGTGAGTGTTTGCTCAACTAAAGATTGCAGCGTTTGCTGTACATAAGCTGCTTCATTGTGGCAAGGAATGACGATATAGAAGTCCATTACGTTCGCTCTGCGTAGATAAGATAGTATCGTGGTGTAAATATTCGTAACAACGGTCTAATACCAATCTTTTTTACTGGATTTGTAAATTTCTCTCGTTTTATAATTTTCCACCCTGCTTTTTCTAATAGCCAGTCGAACTGCCAATCTTCAAACTCGTGATAGTGTCTATCCCATAAGTCTGTTTTAGAACGATAAGCCGGAGCAAACCAAAGTTTGAGAGGTACACTAGCAACGAGTTTGGTAGCTTTTATATCACTTAACACATTAAGTGGCGCTAGTAGATGTTCAAAAATTTCAAAGGCCGTAACGACCTGAGCATTAGTATCGGTAACAGAATGTGTATCTATATCTAGGTCTTCACCACTTGTGTTTTGAACAACGTAACCCTCACGCTCCATATAGTCTACAAATGGATTACGCACACCAAGATCTAAAACTTTCTCGTCTGTAGATACGACACTTTTGAGAAAAGATATGGTATGTTTATAGCGTTTGTTTGGAAATGTGTTTTCGTACAAGAAGAATATGTTTAATAACGATACGTAATAGCATTTATATTCATTCCAGCACCTACACTTGCAAATAGGACCACATCACCCTTATGTATCTCGTGATTTTCTAGTTTACCTTGGCGTACAAGATCAAAAACAGTAGGGACGGTTGCAACCGAGCTATTCCCTAGCATATTAATACTCATAGGCATAATATGATCTGGCATCTCAAGATCATGTAACTTATAGAAGCGGCTCACGATGGCTTCATCCATCTTTTCATTTGCTTGATGTATAAAGATTTTCTTTACCTCTTGTATAGGGACACTACTTTTTTCAAGACAAGATTTCATAGCCTGCGGTACGTGCGTTAATGCAAAATTATAAATCTTACGACCGTACATTTTGATGTATTTAGTAGCCTGTTCTGCTTTTTGATTATAAGAAGACCCATTAAATAAGAAATAAGCTTCATCATACGTAAAGGTTGCAGTCTCAAAAGCTAGAATACCTGTCTCGCTATCATCCTGCTCTATTACGGTAGCACCAGCACCATCACTATAAATCATACTATCTCTATCGTGATTATCTACAACGCGAGATAGCATTTCTGTTCCTATAACAAGGCATCTTTTTGCCATTCCTGCTTTGATATAAGCCTGCGCTTGAATAACTCCTTCAATCCAACCTGGACATCCAAAAAGGATATCGTAAGCTACACATTTAGGGTTTTGTATACGCAAATTATGTTTGATACGAGATGCAAGACTGGGAACAATGTCAGAAAAGTTAGATCCCGTTTTTACATCTCCATAATTATGAGCGCAGATAATATAATCTAAAGTTTCTGGGTCAATGCCAGAATCTGTAATAGCTTCTTGAGCGGCTTTTGTACCTAGGTCTGAAGAGCTCATTTCTGGTGGGGCATAACGCCTTTCTTCAATACCAGTAATGGCTTTAAATTTTTCAATTATAACACCATTTTCAGATTTAATAGCAGAGCCATCCATATTGAGAAACTGATGTTCTCCAAAAGAATCATTTTTTGTGACTACATTAGGTATGTAACTACCTAAACCTGTTATTTTGATTGCCATAAAGGGGTTTTTAAAATCCAGTAAAGTTAAGAAATCAGATTGGGATAGCGCCTGCATCAATCTATTCCTATTTTTTTTGCGAAAAGTTTAAAATTAGACTGTTTTCACTTCATTTACAAAGTGATACTCATACATATCTTCAAATAATTGTGATTAATGAATTTTGAATATAATTTTTTAGA
>CAWUIT010000076.1:0-11216 GCA_963922345.1 uncultured Dokdonia sp.
AATGAATACTAAAGAACTTCTTAAAAAAGTACGAAAGATTGAGATCAAGACACGACGGTTGTCTGATCACATTTTTGGTGGGGAGTATCACTCAACCTTTAAAGGTCGTGGGATGACTTTTTCTGAAGTACGACAGTATCAATTTGGTGACGATGTGCGTAATATAGATTGGAATGTTACAGCGCGTTATAGCGAGCCCTACATAAAAGTCTTTGAAGAAGAACGAGAACTAAGAATGATGCTTGTTGCAGATGTCTCAGGCTCCGAGTTTTTTGGGACTGATAAGCAGTTTAAAAATGAGATAGTTACTGAGATTGCAGCCACGCTTGCCTTTAGTGCCATGCAAAACAATGATAAAATTGGTCTTATCCTTTTTACAGATCAGATCGAGTTATTTATACCTCCTAAAAAAGGTAAATCACACGTTTTACGCATTATAAGAGAATTGCTTGAATTCCAACCAGTGTCTAAAAAAACGGACCTAGCGCAAGCGATCAAATACTTAAGTAACGTGATGAAGAAGAAAGCCATCGTTTTTGTGCTCTCAGATTTTATCACAGATGATTATGAGCAGACTATGAAAATAGCTGCAAATAAACACGATATAACCGGCATACGCATTTATGATGAGCGAGAAGAGCGCATTCCCAGTTTAGGAATGGTTCAAATGCAGGATGAGGAAACTGGGGAGCTAGCACTCATTAATACAAGTTCAAAAAAAGTACGTTCCAATTATTCAAAGTACTACAACGATCGAGTGTCTTACTTTAAAGAAACGTTTAAGCGCAGTGGTGCTGGAGTAATAGATGTAAGAACAGATGAAAGCTATGTAAAAAAATTACTTGGCTATTTTAAAAGAAGAGGATAAATCTCTTGAAAGATACGAATCACTTTATGAGTACGATAGTACAGAAAAAGACAACTCTAAGGCGCTATAAACTGCGTTTCCTTTTTCTATTTATTTTGGGCATTTTTTACATCTTACCTTCAAAGGCTCAAGATGTAGTACGAGCTACCATCGATTCTACTCAAATCTTAATTGGACAGCAAATCAATTATAGTGTAGAGGTACTTGCAAATGATGGAGAGGCAGTCATATTTCCGGAGGGTCAAACATTTAGCCCACTTGAAGTGATAGAAAGTTACTCGGTGGACACAGCTAGAGCTACTACAGCCACTATTAAACTCATTAAGAAATACGGCCTTACTCAATTTGACAGTGGTCGTTATGTAATCCCAAAACAAAAAATATTAATTGGCACAAGGACTGTCGAGACAGATACTTTTCTTGTTGAAGTTAATAATGTCATTTTAGATACTGTTAATCAAGGACTTTACGATATAAAACCGGTTATAGAGATACCTAAGGATTATGGTAAGTGGTGGTCATACCTCCTTTGGATCCTTCCTGTTGCGCTAGCTATAGCATTATTTCTATGGTGGCTTTTGCGTCGCAATAAAAAACAACGAGAGGCAGAAAAATACGTTCCTCCCTTTGAACAAGCCCTTGCCACACTACAAGAGCTAGACTCACGAGATCTTATTAAACAGGCTCAATATAAAGAGTACTATACAGTACTTACTGATGCGATACGTCGCTATTATGATGAGAAGGTATATGATCGCTCTATGGAGAGTACCACAGATGAGCTCATTGCAAGATTGGAAATGGAACGTGATAGCGGTCACATCGCTTTCACTAGAGAAACAATCCTGAAATTAAAGGAAATTTTCAAACGTGCAGATCTCATAAAATTTGCTCGTGTAAATCCGCCAGAAGGCAAAGCGCAAGCAGATCGTCTAGTTGTTGAGGAGATTGTCAAGGAGACCAAAGATGCCCTACCTCCATCTACAGTTGAGGAGTTAATGATGCAAGAAGATTACAGGGAGGCGCTTTCGCGAAAGCGTAAAAGAAAATTATGGCTTACTGCCATAGGTGGTATACTGGCTATTTTACTACTTGCAACGGGAGTAGGTATCGCTGTAAAGGGATATGATGAAGTAAAAGATTTTGTTCTCGGGAACGTAACGAGAGAGCTAGCCGAAGGGGTTTGGATTACTAGTGAGTATGGAGCACCCTCCATGGTAGTGAGTACCCCTAAAGTTCTGACGAGGCAGGAAGTACCGCTTCCTCCAGAAGCTCAAGGGCAGGTAGAAGCAACAGCTTTTAGCTGGCAAACCTTACCGCCTAATATTACTATAAGTGTCTTTCAGTTTAAGTTTCCAAAAGGTGCAGATGTACAAATTGACCAGCTCATTGCGAGCCAATTTGCAATGTTTGAAAAAAATGGATTCTCTGCAGATATTGTAAAAAGTGAAAAATTTACTACTCCTAATGGCGCAGAAGGATTAAAGACCTTTGGGACAGGATCGCAAGTGATAAACGAAGAAAAAGGAATAGTGGATTCTGGAGAATATACCTTTATTACGTTCCAAGCAGAAAATGTGATACAGCAACTTTTTATAAGTTGGCACGATGATGACCCGTACGGAAAGCAAATTGCAGAGCGCGTGATGCAAAGTGTAGAACTCCAAGCAAAAGAAGAGAAGTAATGCTGAGCAATTTTGAATTTTCTAATCCTGAATTTTTCTGGCTATTTCTAGCTTTACCAGTGGCTATTTTATGGTACCTCTGGAAGCGTAAAAAGCAAACCCCCGCTGTAAAAATATCAAGCATTAAAGGTTTTAAATTAACGAGTAGCATACTACCTAAATTAAGACCTCTTCTTTTTATCCTTCGACTTGCAACGCTAAGCTTGATTATTGTTGCCTTAGCTAGACCACGCAACGTAGAGGTATCGACTAAAACGAAAACCACAAGAGGAATTGATATTGTAATCGCTATTGATGTTTCGGCAAGTATGCTCGCAAAAGATTTACGACCTAACAGACTTGAAGCACTCAAAAAAGTGGCAGCAAGCTTTATCAATGGTCGTCCTAACGATCGCATAGGACTCGTAGAATATGCTGGAGAAAGCTTTACAAAAACTCCCATTACAAGTGACAAAAGTATTGTATTAAGTGCTCTTAAAAGTATTGAGTATAACAACATTATAGAAGGAGGTACCGCCATAGGTATGGGGCTAGCTACAGGTGTAAATAGACTCAAAGACAGCAAAGCGTTGAGTAAAGTAATCATTCTAATGACAGATGGTGAAAACAATGCTGGTCAAATTGACCCACGTATTGCTGCAGAGCTTTCAAAGGAGTTTGGGATAAAGGTATATACTATTGGTATGGGTACTAATGGGATGGCACTATCTCCTGTAGCTATAAATCGTAATAATACCTTTGTGTACGATAGTGTTCAAGTAACCATTGACGAAGAGCTCTTAGAAGAAATTGCAGCCACTACAGGTGGTAAATACTTTAGAGCGACAGATAATGAAAAACTTGAAGAAATTTATGACGAGATTGATAAGCTCGAAAAAACAGATGTAGAAGAGTTTAAGTACACAAATTATGAAGAAAAGTATAGACCTCTTGTACTTCTAGCAGGCTTACTACTTATGATTGAATTATTATTAAAGTATACTCTATTTAAGAGTTTTGTATAAAATTGAAGACGCTTTTAAATAAGCATTTATGTATTTATTAGAAGAAAAAATATGGTTCTGGTTACTACTCGCAATTCCAGCGATTATTATACTCTATTTGGGGCTACTCATCTGGCAACGTAATGCACAGAAAAAATTTGCACAATCTGACTTACTCAAAAAATTAAGTCCAGATCGCTCTGTATTTAAACCTGCACTTAAAATAGTGGTCATATCGCTTGCTATTTTGTGCTTAGTCTTTGCCTTAGTAAATCCTAAAATTGGAACAAAAATTGAAACGGTAAAGCGAGAAGGTGTAGATGTAGTATTTGCAATAGACGTATCAAAATCAATGCTAGCCGAAGACATTGCTCCCAATCGCATTGAAAAGTCCAAGCAGCTTGTGACTCAAATTATTAATAATTTAGGTAGCGATCGTATTGGTATCATTGCCTATGCCGGGAGTGCTTACCCACAATTACCTATAACCACAGATTATAGTAGCGCAAAGCTATTTCTTAGCCAGATGAGCACAGATATGCTCTCAAGCCAGGGTACAGCTATAGGAGAAGCCATAGAGCTAGCAAAAACATACTTCAATGATGAGGAGCAAACCAATCGCGTTTTATTTATAGTTTCAGATGGAGAAGATCACGTAGGTGAAGCTTCAAATATTGCAGAACAAGCAAATGAGGAGGGCATTCGTATTTTTACCATAGGTGTAGGAGATACAGAAGGGGGCCCTATTCCCTTAAAACGTAATGGCATTGTACAATCTTATAAAAAAGATCAAAATGGTGAGACCGTAATCACACGACTAGATGATACAACACTTAAAGCAATAGCCTCAGAAGCAAACGGCGAGTATATAGATGGCAGTAACACTTCCACAGTAGTAGAAACGGTACAAAATTTGCTTAACAATATGGATAAAAAAGAATTTGAAGCAAAGCAATTTGCAGATTTTAAGGATCAGTTTCAGTGGTTTTTAGGCGCGGGCTTACTATTCTTATTCTTAGATATATTTCTATTAGATCGTAAGACATATTGGCTCAAAAAATTAAACCTATTTAATGATCAGTAAGTGATGAAGATATTTCTCTTATTTCCCATTGCGCTACTCTCATTAACGTCAGTAGCACAAAACAATGAAAAACAAGAAGCTCTTGTAGAAAATCCTTATGCAAAAGAGGCTCGGGAGTACGTGATAGAAGGTACAGAAGCTATTATTAATCAAGACGGAGGTGTGGTTGATTTTGACGCTTTCGCGAAAGCAGAATCAAAACTAAGAGCAGCCATCTCTCTAACCCCAGAAAGTGTTCCCGCCAAATACAATGCTGGCAATAATTACTACCGAAACAAAAAATGGGAAGAAAGTACAGATGCACTTGTGCGAGCCACCGCCGTAGCACAAACAAAAAAAGAAAAGCATAAAGCCTATCATAATTTGGGTAACGCATTATACCAGCAGAAACAATGGGACGGTGCTGTCGAAGCCTATAAAAATGCACTGCGAGCAGACCCAACAGATGAGGAAACTCGCTATAACCTACAGCTAGCTAAAAAAGAGAAAGAAAATGAAGGTGGCGGCGGTAGTGATAATGACGATAAAGAAAATCAAGACGAGGAGAATAAAGAAGACCAGAATAAGAATAACGACGAAGGCGATGGTGATAAAAAGGAGGGTGATGATGGCGATAAAGAAGAAACCGATGACCAAGGTGAAGAAGAAAAAGACGAGGGAGAGCAAAAGGAAGATGATGATGGAAAACCTCAGGACAAAGATGAAAAGAAAGATGGAGGTGAAGGTGAAGAAGATAAAAAGCAACCACAGCCACAGCAAGGACAGTTATCACCTCAACAAGTGCAGAGCCTTTTAAAAGCAATGCAGGATCAAGAACAAAAAACGCAAGAAAAAATCAATGCTCAAAAAGTCAAAGGAGCAAAAGTAAAAACAGAGAAAGATTGGTAATGATGGCAAGAGCACACATAGTAATTATTTTCTTACTAGCAAGCATTTCTTCATTTGCTCAAGATGTAGAATTTAATGCAAAGCTTAGTAAAAATAGGCTAGGTGTAAATGAACGTTTGCGGGTAGACTTTGTGATGAATCAAGACGGAGACAATTTTAGGCCTCCAAGTTTTGAAGGCTTTACGGTTGTAGGAGGTCCTAGTCAAACCACAAGTCGACAGTGGGTTAATGGTAAAAGCAGCTTTTCTAAAACATTCTCTTATTTTCTTACGCCAACTCAGCGTGGCAATCAAGAGATAGGCCAGGCAGAAATTACTGTAAATGGCGAGGTATATAAGTCCCCTCCTGTTCCCGTGGTTGTCACAGCAGCTGTAGAAATACCTAAAGACCCTAATGATCCTACGTATCTCGCAAAAGAAAATGTACACCTAGTTGCAGAGGTCTCAAAAACGAGTCCTTATTTAAACGAAGCTTTTACAGTTGTTTACAAACTTTATGTATCAAAACAGACTACGGTAAGCAACTGGCGAGAGCTAGATGCTCCAAAATTTGCCGATTTCTGGAGTCAAAGCGTAGATGAGAAGCAATTTAAAATTTACGACGGCACCTATCAAGGGAAAGACTATCGCTATGTTATTTTACGGAGAACAGTTCTCTATCCTCAAAAAACAGGAAAGCTAGAAATTGAACCGCTAAGCTTGAGCGTAGCGGTAAGTGTTCCAACTAATAGAAGAGACATTTTTGGGCGTATCCTGTCAAAAAATGCAAATATTACGGTAAGTGCTGCAAATAGAACGGTAGATGTAAAACCACTTCCTGAAACTGGGAAGCCAGAATATTTTACAGGCGCTGTAGGTGATTTTGACTTTGCAGTACGCACAGATAAAAACATTTTAGATGCTGGAGAAGCTTTACAAATGAGTGTTGAAGTACAAGGCAAGGGTAACCTAAAGCTTTTTGAACTTCCATCTCCTACATTACCTAGCTCACTAGAAGTGTATGAGCCAGAAAATGAAGATCAAATCCGTACCAATCTAGCTGGTATGAGTGGGCTTAAGAAAAAGACCTACACGATTGTACCACAATACAAAGGTACCTATCCTATACCTCCACAGTCTTTTACGTATTTCAATCCAAAAACAGAAAAATACGAACGTATTACCTCTAAAGAAATCATAATCGACGTTCAAAATGGTCCTACAGATGGCGCTGGTGCTATTACCCAATCAGGAGATCTACCTCAACAACAGCAGGTGGTTGCGGCAGGAAACCAGTTTCAATACATCAAAACAGCAGCAAATCTAGAACCTGTTTCAAGAGAGCGTTTTTTTAAAAGCACTACATTTTGGACACTTGTGATTGCACCATTTTTATGCATCCCTCTAGCAATGATTGCGCGCAGGAAAAAGCAAGCGTATGCAAATGATGTAACAGGTAACAGAATTCGTAAAGCAGATAAGCTTGCCCGAAAGTTTTTAAGTACTGCTAAAAAGAATTTAGGGAATCAAAAAGAATTTTATGTAGCGATGGAACGCGCCTTGCATAATTATCTTAAGGCAAAATTATCCATTACAACGAGCGAGATGTCCAAAGATCGTATTGCTCGTTTGCTCAAAGAGCGTGAGGTAAATGAACCTGTGATCATAGAGTTTATAAGTCTTCTAGAAAGCTGTGAATTTGCAAGATATACTCCTACGAGCAATGTAGCAATGCAACAAGATTACGATAAGGCGGTTAGGGTAATAGCAACATTAGATAAACAATTGTAATATGAAAGAACTTTTCAGACATATAACTATGGTGTTTCTAGTGCTTTTAAGCATCTCTCTTACTGCACAAAACCCAGAGCAATTATTTAAAGAAGGAAATACATATTATGCAAATGGTCAATATCAAGAAGCAATAGATGCCTACAAAAAGGTGCTAGATAGCGATCAAGAAAGTGCTGCCGTGTATTATAATCTGGCAAATGCACATTTTAAACTTAATAATGTGGCACCTAGCATTTATTATTATGAGAAAGCACTACAACTCGCTCCTGCAGATCGCGACATCAAAAATAATATTGCCTTTGCCCAGAAGATGCGTATAGATGCCATTACCCCGCTTCCAGAAAATACTTTTCAAAAATGGTTTAATAACGTGCTTACCCTTTTGACTACAGATGGCTGGGCGTATGCTACGGTAACCTTTGTAATTCTCTTTGTTCTTTTATTTCTTGCCTATTATTTTTCATTCAAAACAGCGAGCAAAAGAACGTATTTTATTACTTCCTTTCTCTGTCTTGGACTTGGGTTGCTTTCACTCGTATTTGCGTATTCCGCTTTCGCGAAAATCTCTAAGGACAATCCCGCAATCGTTTTTGCGACTGAATCTAAAGTTAAAAGTGAGCCCAACCTCTCAAGCACGGAAGCCTTTGTACTTCACGAGGGAACGAAAGTTATGATCTTAGAATCTGTAGAAAACTGGAAAAAAATAAGTCTCGCAGATGGGAAAACAGGATGGATTCCTTCCATTGATGTCCGTGAATTGTAACACTAAGAAAAATCAGTTTTTTCATTTTCCGTATAAAAAATAGTTATTCGACAGATTTTCTGAAAATCCTTACAGGCTGTGCGATATGAGCATAAAATTTGTTTATATTTATCATAAATATCTTAAAACTTGCTCAAGACAGTATCACTATACACGACAGCTTTACTCATGTCCTTATCTATTTTAGGATCTTCGCTGTCTATACTTCTAGAAAACAAGGTAGAAGTTGAGATCTCTCAAGACTTTGAGGAAGAAAAGAATGAAAATGTGAAAGATCTTGAAGAGGTAGATAAAATTCTTCAGTTATCTTTTGTTGATTTAAATGCACTATGTGAGTATTCTAATTTACCCACGCATTACAACGAGGCGTTTAGTGCCGCCTATATTGATGATATCCTTATTCCACCCCCCGATGTGGTATGATTTCTTCAATTTTTCGCGTAAGCAAACTTCAATTGCATTTCAACTTTCATAACTTCAATTAAAAGAAGTTTTAATTATTACTATATGTTTAAAAATTTAAAAAACGATCTACCAGCGAGTATCGTTGTGTTTTTTGTAGCACTTCCATTATGTTTAGGAATTGCACTAGCCAGTGGCGCTCCTCTATTTTCTGGACTTATTGCCGGTATTGTAGGCGGGATTATTGTAGGTCTTCTTAGTGGCTCATCAATAGGTGTAAGTGGCCCAGCTGCTGGACTTGCAGCAATCGTCCTTGTTGCTATAGATCAATTAGGGTTTCAGATATTCCTTTCTGCAGTGGTTATTGGAGGGGTAATTCAGATATTATTTGGTGTCGCCCGTCTTGGTATTATAGGCTATTATTTTCCCAGTTCAGTCATACGTGGTATGCTCACAGGTATTGGAATTATTATAATTTTAAAACAAATACCTCATTTCTTAGGAGATGATGATGATCCGGAGGGTGATTTTGCCTTTTTCCAAGTTGACGGTGAAAATACGTTTTCTGAAATTTTAAATGCCATAGGCGACCCTAGTTTAGGGCCCACACTTATAGGACTTATCTCACTAGCCATTCTAATTTTATGGAGTAGTGTTCTTTCTAAAAAAGGGCGCTTTTTTGAACTAGTACAAGGTCCTCTAGTTGCTGTAGTTGTTGGAATTGTATATTATGTAATGACCAAAGGAACGGAGTATGGCATATCTACAGAGCACCTAGTATCACTGAGTGAAGATCGTAATACTGACGGGCTATTAACCCAATTTGTGACGCCAGATTTTAGCCAAGCTTTTACAGCTCCGGTTCTTATTACTGCATTTACAATTGCACTAGTCGCTAGTTTAGAAACACTTTTATGCGTAGAAGCAACTGATAAGCTAGATCCGGCTAAAAGAGTTACACCTACTAACAGGGAGTTACTAGCTCAAGGTACTGGTAACATAGTTTCAGGATTTATAGGTGGGCTTCCTATAACGCAAGTTATCGTAAGGTCTTCGGCTAATATCCAATCTGGAGGTAAAACAAAAGCCTCTGCTGTAATGCACGGCTTTTTATTAATACTTTCCGTGGCTGCTATTCCATTTTTACTGCAGATGATACCTCTATCTGTACTGGCGGCTGTTCTCTTCATTGTAGGTTATAAGCTTGCAAAACCATCTACCTTCAAAGCAATGTGGGATGCAGGTTGGATGCAATTTGTACCATTTATAGTTACCGTTGTTGGGATAGTATTTACAGATCTCCTTGTAGGTCTAGCCTTAGGACTTGCTGTGGGTATTATTATCGTGTTATATCGTAGCTTTCAGAACTCGCACTTTTTACACAAAGAAAATGATGATCCTACAGATGGAAAGGTAAAAATGACACTTGCTGAGGAAGTCACATTTTTTAATAAGGGAGCTATTTTAAAAGAACTTGATGCACTTCCAGAAGATTCTTACCTAGAGCTAGATGTGAGAAAAACAAGATACCTTGATAATGATATTATAGAGATTTTAGAAGATTTTGCCTTTAAAGCAAAAGAACGCAATATCGATATCAAACTTATTTCTGAACGTGGTGTTATTGAAAATCCAGAAAGCTATATTGAGTTTTTCAAGTTGCGACCCAAGAAAAAACAGAAGTGGAGAAAAAATAGTTAACAATCAATACTCTCTAAGTTTTGAGTATTTTAAAAAAAATAAATAATGAAAACATTTAATAAAGAAATACAAGATGCTACATCTCCAGTAGATGCACTCAATATTTTAAAGGAAGGAAATAAACGCTTTGTAGCTGCAAAAGCGGCAGACAGGGTTTTACTTGACCAAGTAAAGGATACGACTGGAGGTCAATGGCCACACTCTGTTGTGTTAAGTTGTATAGACTCTCGCGTACCTGCAGAGATCGTTTTTGACCAAGGCATAGGTGATATTTTTAGCGCACGAGTGGCTGGAAATATCGTTAATGAAGATGTATTAGGTAGTATAGAATATGGTTGTAAAGTTGCTGGATCAAAACTAGTTGTTGTATTGGGACATACTTTATGTGGAGCTGTAAAAGGAGCTTGTGACGATGTACAACTAGGAAATATTACGGCGCTATTATCAAAAATAAGACCGGCTGTCGAGGCTACAAACCTACCCGAAGAGGAGTCTGAGCGCACTAGTGCAAACAAAGATTTTGTTAATGATGTAGTGCAAAAGAATGTGCATATGACTATTGAAAAGATGCGTAGAGATAGTCCCCTACTTAAAGAAATGGAAGATGCTGGCGATATTAAAATAGTAGGAGGCGTTTACGATATTTCGAATGGAGAAGTAATTTTTATGTAAACTTTTTTTCGCGAAAGCGAAAACTGAACTGTTAAAATATAGGGCGGTAACGTTAAGTTACCGCTCTTTTTTTATCATATAATTTAACTTGCAATTACAAACAACCAAAAGATTATGAAAAACTTTTTCAAACATCTCAAAGGTGATGCCTTTGGGGGTATCACGGCGGGTATAGTTGCACTTCCTCTCGCACTAGCCTTTGGAGTTTCCTCTGGTTTAGGACCTAGTGCAGGTTTATACGGAGCCATATTTATTGCTTTTTTTGCTTCACTTTTTGGTGGAACACCAACGCAAATTTCTGGTCCAACAGCTCCTATGACGGCCGTAAGTATGGTTGTTATTGCTGGTATTATCGCTGCAAATGATGGTGATGTAAATAAAGCGCTCCCCGCAATACT
>CAWUIT010000077.1:0-11208 GCA_963922345.1 uncultured Dokdonia sp.
CTTGGGGTGGACCTTATGCAAAAAATGATAGAGGATGCTTCTTAGCAAACTTTAAGCCATTACGAGGAGACTACGGTGCAGATCAAGCATTGTATACTGTAGAGGCAGATGCTTATGAGCCAAATGATTATAACCTGTATAATATGGCAGGTAACGTATCTGAGTGGGTAGCTTCTTCTTACGATCCCGCTTCTTACGAATATATGTCTACCATAAATCCAAACGTAAACGACAAAGAAAATCGTCGTAAAGTAATACGTGGAGGTTCTTGGAAAGATGTTGCTTACTTCCTACAGGTAAGTTCACGTGACTATGAGTATCAAGACTCTGCACGTAGTTATATCGGTTTTAGAACCGTTCAAGATTTTATGGGAGTTGATGAAAAAATCAATCTCAGAAATCCTAAGAAATAACGTATTTCAATCACCCAAATTATATTAATTCAATTACTTAACTAATTTAACTTACTTAACTAAACTAAAAAAAAACTATTAGTCATGGCAAAATCTAAAACTGGAAAGAAATTAATGAATATGGTCTACGGACTAGGAGCAGCAGTAGTAATTATTGGAGCTCTATTTAAAATAATGCACTGGCCTTATGGAAATTTAATGCTTATTATAGGTCTTATTACTGAGGCTGTTGTATTTGCAATATCTGCATTTGAGCCGGTAGATGATGAACTTGATTGGGCACTTGTTTATCCTGAGCTTGCTGGCGGTGCTGGTGGAGCAAAAAAGAAAGCAGCTCCTGTAGATGCAGAAGCTCAACTATCCAAGAAATTAGATAATATGCTTAAAGAAGCAAAAATCGATTCTGAACTTATGTCGAGCTTAGGTTCTAGCATTAGAAGCTTTGAAGGTGCAGCTAAGGGAATTGCTCCTACTGCCGATGCAATGAGTTCTACAAAAAAGTATTCTGAAGAAATGGCACTAGCTGCTGCGCAAATGGAGTCGCTTAACAATCTATATAAGGTTCAGGTAGAGTCTTCTAGTCGTCAGGCTGAGATCAATGAGCAAGTGGCTGCAAACGCTGGGAAGCTAAAGGATCAAATGGAGAGTCTTGCGACCAACTTATCTTCATTAAATGGAGTATACGGAGGTATGCTTTCTGCAATGTCTAAAAACTAATTTTAGTTGTTAACTCAATTAAATTACTAACAACTTAAAATTTAGAAAATGGCAGGAGGAAAACAAAGCCCAAGGCAGAAGATGATTAACCTGATGTATTTAGTATTCATTGCGATGCTAGCTTTAAATATGTCTAAAGAGGTGTTGTCTGCTTTTGGTTCAATAAACGAAAAGTTTAATAGATCTAATACCACATTTGAAGCAAAGAATGAATTAGCACTAGCAGATTTATCCAAAAAAGCTAATGAGAATGAAGAATTCAAAGCTGCAGCAGTAACTGCACAAAATGCAAAACAGCTGGGCGATTCTTATTATAGTTTTTTAGCTTCAGAAAAGGAGGCATTATTGAGTGAAGTTGATGATCCAACAGATTATGAATCAATGGATAAATCAAACTTTCTAGATGAGCGCTATTACAAAGGAGGTAAAATTACACCTGAAGGTCAGAAGTTCTTAGATGAGATGGACACATACCGAGAAGGGATGTTGAAACTCGTTGGTGATAATGAAGCGCTAGCTAATCAAATTCAGAATGATTTTAGTACAGCAGATATTGTAACAGGTGAAGGAGAGGGAAATAAAGTAAAGAGAGATTACATTGCATATCACTATGTAGGGTTTCCATCTGTATCTTCATTAACAAAGATGTCACAGTTACAGAATGATATCAAAGTAGTAGAAAATGAATTACTAACAAAATTACTTTCTGGTAATCTTAAGGAACTTGCGTCATATACTAATTATGAAACCGTTATGACAACGTCAAAAGGAGCCTATTACACTGGTTCTACCTTTGATGGTACATTATCACTTGGTCGGATTGATCCTTCAACTAGGCCTTCTAGAGTGGAGCTAAAACTTGATGGACGCCCAATCCCAGAAGATAAAATATCTTACGATGGAGGTAAATTAGTTCTAGGAGTGAATACAGGAGGTGTGGGAACACACGAGATAACAGGTACTTTATATTATCCTCAAGATGGAAAAGAACAGCCTGTGCCAGTAAATCAAGCATTTACAACAATCAATAAGCCTAACGCTGCAACAATTGCTGCAGATAAGATGAATGTAGTATATCGAGGTGTATCTAACCCGATGACTATTTCATTTGCTGGTGTTTCAGATAATAATGTTTCTGCTTCTGGAGCAGGACTCTCTAAAAAATCTGGAAGTAGTTATGTGATGAATCCTGGTAAAGGACGTGAAGTAACAATTAACGTTAATGCAAAGCTTCCTGATGGTGGAGGTAATGTTTCAGATAAAGCTGTCTTCCGTATTAAAGATATTCCACGTCCAGTGGGAACTTTAGGAGGAGATGATGGTGGTAATCTCAAAAAGCCAAGAAATACCGTTGGAGCTGCTCCTATAGGTGCTGCATTGCCAGATTTCGATTTTGATCTCAATCTAAAGGTAAATAGCTTCAAGTTTAGAGCAGGAGATGCAGCAACCGTTGCTGTTCAAGGAAATAAATTGAATGCTGCTGCAAAATCTGCATTACAACGTGCAAAAAGAGGATCAACAGTACAAATCTTTGATATCAAAGCAAGTATACAAGGTAACTCAGGATATAGATTAAAAACAGTATCACCTATCATCATTGAGTTAGCAAATTAAAATTATAGTAGTTATGAATCTTAAACGTTTAATTATTGCCGCGCTCGGTCTGTTTTTGACCCTACCAGCGTTTGCTCAAGGAAATATCTTGAATGCAAAAACTCCTGAGGAAATGTTTGCCATTACTGAGGAGCAAAAAGCAAAAGATAACGATGAGCCTTTGCCTTATGGTTATGTAGAAAAGCGCGACGTACTTTGGGCAAAGAACACTTGGGAGGTTGTAGATCTCGATGAGCGAGTAAACTTCCCACTATATTATCCTATTGATACGATTAATATGGGTTCTGATCGTCGTTCACTTTTTGATGTTCTTGTTAAGAATATTAAAAACGGTAATATTGACGCAATTTATAGAGATTCATATTTTACAGAGCAGATACAGTTAGAAGATCTTTCGGCAGCAATGGTGAAAATTGATACATCTGACGCTGGTTATGATCAGTTAAATGCTGGAGAGCCTATCTCAGATTATAATATAGAACGTACTGAGATCACTGCTTATGATATTAGTGCATATCACATACGAGGTTACTGGTATATTGATAAGCGTCAAGGAGAGCTTAAATATCGTTTACTTGGGATTGCTCCCGTGTCTGGCGATGTAAACTTCTTAGATGATGCTAGTGCAGCAGATATTGAACTCTTTTGGGTTTGGTTTCCTGGAGCACGTGAAGTCTTACATAATGCAAAAGCTTTTAATAGACAGAACACATCAATGCCTATATCCTTTGATCACCTCTTAAATAGTAGGCGTTTTAATGCCACTATTTATAAGGAAGATAATGTACAAGGCGACCGTAAGGTTAAAGAGTACATTAATGATAATGCGATGATGCAATTACTTGAATCTAATCGTATCAAGGAGCGCATTAGAGATATAGAGCAAGATCTCTGGAACTATTAAGGAGATCTAATTACTACAAAGCCATCTAAATTTAAATTAGGTGGCTTTTTTTTTGCTCCATTTATAGCGTCAGTTAAGCAAGCGCTTACCACGTAATCCCGTAATTTTACAATATGAGTGAAGTAGATTATATAGTTGTAGGTTTAGGTCTTGCTGGGGTAGCTTTTTGCGAGCAATGCAAGGAGCGAGGATTAAGTGTTCTAGTTTACGACAAAGGTGTTGAGAGCGCTAGTCGCGTAGCCGCAGGTCTTTATAACCCAGTTATCTTAAAGAAGTACTCATTACCGTGGATGGCAGCAAAGCAATTTGACCTTGCAATTAACTTCTATACTCAATTAGAAAATAAGCTAGCGGCTAAATTTATGAGGCAGCTTCCAGTACAGAAAATTTTTCAGTCTGTCGAAGATCAAAACAACTGGTTTGTTGCAAGTAGCCAGCAGGGGCTAGATCGGTTTGTAAAAGGTACCCTAACAAAAAATCATAATACTTATATTGAGGCGCCTTTTGAACTTGGAGAGGTTGAGGAAACTGGCAAAATTGATATACCACAACTGCTAGAATCTTATAGACAATTTCTTAAAAAGGATAGTGCTTTAAAAATAGAAGCATTTGACTATGATCAAATAAAATTCCACCATTCATATGTTGAATATGGCAATTACAAAGCAAAAATGATTGTCTTTGCAGAGGGATATGGAATTAAAAACAACCCTTACTTCAATCAACTGCCACTTGTAGGTAATAAAGGTGAGTACATCTACATCAAGGCTCCCAATCTCAATCTTAATGAAGCGCTCAAGGCTCGTTTCTTTATTATTCCTATAGAAAAGGACATTTATCAAGTAGGTGCGACCTACAACTGGAGTAAAAAAGACTGGATTGTGACTGAGGAGGCAAGACAAGAGATTGTAAGCAAGTTAGCTACTTTTATGAAGTCGCCGTATGAGATTATACGTCAGGAGGCAGGGGTACGACCCACTACTGGAGATCGTAGACCGCTAGTGGGAGTTCATCCTAAATTTTCTCAGCTCGCTATTATTAATGGATTAGGTACGAGAGGTGTAATGGCAGGTCCGTTTCTTGCACAGCAGTTAATGGAACATTTGGAAGACAAAACGCCTTTACTACCAGAAATAGCAATAGCTCGTTTTCCTAAAAAACTGCAATAGGTAGAAATAGTTACTTGGTAGTGATTGTATGTACGCTTTCGCGAAAGCGTAAAAACTATAATTCTCTAGCTCGAGAGTTGGTCTTTTCCCGAATCATATTTCATAAAAAAATTGATCCAAATATTGCGAGATAATCGCATTATAATGGGCATAAAAACAATCATAGTACCTACAATTGCGATAAACGTATTAACGAGTGTTGCTTCAAAAAAGAGATAGGTGATAACAAAAGCAGCCGTTGCAAAAGCAATACCTACAGGGTAACTCACATACATCGCCCCGTAAAAAAATGACGGTTCTATTTTATATTTTGTGTTGCAATGAGCGCAACGCTCGTGCATCTTAAGAGTTTGAGATAAGTTATAAGGATTAGCGTTTTTGTACATAGATTCATTCTGGCATACTGGGCACTTACCAGTGAAGATGCTATATAGTTTTGAACCTTTTAGAAATCCCATATTCTCATTGCGTTAGACTGCAAATTTAAGCATCTTTGCAGTCCTCAAATTGATGAATTCATAATTTTTACTTATCCAGATATGCTCAATATCCATAATCTTTCTGTCTCCTTTCAAGGTGAATATTTGTTTGAAGAAATCACCTTTAGACTTAATAATGGAGATCGTGTAGGTCTCGTGGGTAAAAATGGTGCGGGTAAGTCTACTCTGTTACGCATCATATCTGGTGAGCAGCAGTATGATTCTGGTTCTATAGCTATAGAAAAAGAGATAAGTATTGGATTTCTAAAACAAGATATCGACTTTGTTGAGGGAAGAACCGTTCTTGAGGAGTCTTATGAAGCTTTCCAAAAAATAAAGGAACTTGAACAACAATTAGAAACTATAAATGAACAACTGGCTACCCGTACAGATTATGAGAGTGAGGGCTATAACCAGTTAATGATTGATGTAAACGATGTACAACAGCAATACGAGGTACACGGAGGATATAATTACAAAGGCGAGACAGAGCGCATACTTCAAGGATTAGGTTTTAACAGGGAGGATTTTGATAAGCTTACTGACACCTTTTCGGGAGGATGGCGCATGCGTATCGAACTCGCAAAGTTGCTCTTACAAAACCACGATATCCTATTGCTCGATGAGCCTACAAACCACCTAGACATCGAGTCTATCATTTGGTTAGAGACCTTTTTAAAAGGATACGCTGGTGCGGTGGCTATTGTCTCTCACGATAAAATGTTTTTAGATCACGTGACTAACAGAACGATTGAGATTTCATTGGGTCGGATTTACGACTATCCCAAACCATACAGCGAGTACCTTGTTCTTCGTAGTGAGCTCAGAGAGCAACAGCTTGCTTCTCAAAAAAATCAACAGAAACAAATTGAGCAAACAGAAAAGCTTATAGAAAAGTTTAGAGCAAAAGCGTCTAAGGCTACAATGGCGCAGTCACTCATTAAAAAGCTTGATAAAATTGATCGTATTGAAGTAGATGAAGACGATAATAGTGTGATGACTTTAAAGTTTCCTGTCTCAGTAACACCAGGAAAAGTTGTAGTAGAGGCAGATGAAGTTGCAAAAACCTACGGTGACAAAAAAGTATTACAAGGGATTGATTTGCTTATAGAGCGTGATACTAAAACAGCTTTTGTAGGTCAAAATGGACAAGGAAAATCTACACTTGCCAAAATAATAGTAGGAGAACTTGAGCACAAAGGAAGTGTAAAACTGGGGCATAATGTACAAATAGGATATTTTGCCCAGAATCAAGCTGAGTATCTGGATGGCTCAAAAACTGTCGAAGATACTATGATCGATGCGGCAGATGAGAAGACGAGACCAAGGGTGAGAGATATACTAGGTTCTTTCCTGTTTCGTGGCGAGGAAGTAGATAAATATGTACGTGTCTTGTCTGGAGGAGAGCGCAATAGACTGGCGCTGGCTAAGCTTATGCTGCAGCCTTTTAATGTTCTCGTAATGGATGAGCCTACAAATCACTTAGACATTAAAAGTAAAAATGTACTTAAAGACAGCCTTAAACAATTTGAGGGAACGCTCATAGTAGTATCTCACGACCGTGATTTTTTACAGGGACTAACGGATCGTGTTTATGAGTTCAAAGATCACCGTATTAAAGAGTATTTAGGTGATATAGATTACTACCTAGAGCAGCGTGAGGTATCAAACTTACGTGAGATTGAAAAGAAAGATGTCATAAAAAAGAACGCTCCCGCTAAAAATGCAAAGCAAAGTTACGAGGAGCAGAAAAAGCTCAAATCACTTAATAATAGACTAAGCAAGGTGGAGACTCAAATCAATAAATTGGAAAGAGAGATTAAAGAATTGGACTTAGAACTTGCGACCAATTATGATCAAACCGTTTCAAAACCCGACTTTTTTGACCGCTACAATGCAAAAAAGAGCAAGCTCGATAGCCATATGGAGGATTGGGAAAAAATTACAGAACAACTTGATGGACTTCAATAAAAGTTACGCTTTCGCGAAAGCGTAAACTCTTCAAATTAAACCTTTATTAGTTCTAAGTGTCTAACTCTTTTTATAGTTTGATGGAACTGACAATTAGGTAACTGAATACAATACGTACACGTGATTAAATCTATTGATACTCAATAGATTTTGCGGTAATTCCTTGTTGGTTGTCGTTCGATCTTTTAAGACATCCTTAACAACAGGCATTGACCGTCGTGAGTAGATTTGTAACGCTCTTTAAAGTCAAAAAAACAAATTATAAGTTATGCGCAACATTATTCTTTCAGTAATAGGAGTTCTCATCTTAGTAGGTGCCATATTTGCGGCTTACAAAATCAGTGAGAGCAACAATGCGCCTAAGCCGAAAGTGAATAAGGTTGTTAAAACTGTCTACGTGGATGAAGCCATAAATGGAACAGTACCCATAATAATACCTGCCAATGGATCTTTAGTGGCAAAGAACAGATTGGAGCTTTTTTCTGAAGTTCAAGGGCTTTTTCAGTACAGCGCACGAGATTTTAAGCCAGGACAAAAATATAATCGAGGTGAAACTTTAATTAGTATTAATGCTACAGAATTTAATGCGTCTGTACAGTCTGCAAAGAGTGAGTTTTCAAATCTGCTTACTTCATTAATGCCAGATTTACGATTAGATTACTCAGATGCCTATCCAGATTGGTTAGCATACCTACAGAATTTTGACGTAAATAAACCACTTCCTGAGCTACCTACAATAAATTCTGACAATGTAAGATACTTTATTACAGGTAGAGGTGTGTTGAGCGCATATTATAATATTAAAAATCTCGAGCAGCGACTTTATAAATACCGTATTACGGCACCGTTTTCTGGCATTGTAACAGAGGCACTAGTCACTAAAGGTACACTTATAAGGCAAGGTCAGAAATTAGGGGAGTTTATAGATACTTCAGTATTTGAACTGGAACTTTCTATAGGTAAAAATTTTAGTGATCTTCTTAAAATAGGAGAACCTGTTGCTTTAAAAACAGTGGGTGGGTCAAAGGAGTATAGCGGTAAGGTGACGCGTATTAATGGTAGAGTAGATCAAGCCACGCAAACTATTGGTGTGTTTGTCCAAGTAGAAGGAGAGGATCTTAAAGAAGGTATGTACTTAGAATCTCAACTAGAAGCAAAGCAAGAAGAAAATGCCATACAGCTCTCTAGAAAACTACTTGTTGATCAGAACAAGATTTTTATACTGAGAGATAGTGTTCTTGATATTATGGAAATCAATCCAGTTTACTTCTCTCCAGATCAAATGGTGGTTAAAGGCGTTCCAGACGGGACCAAGGTTTTATCACGATCAGTGCCAGGTGCGTATGCTGGAATGCTAGTTAAGGTAAATGAAAATGATACTAAATCAACACTAGCAGAATGAGGAAGATCATAAGTTATTTTATACGATATTCTGTTGCTGGAAATATATTAATTCTTGCTTTCGTCATATTTGGCGTAGCTGGAATTTTACAATTAAAATCGTCTTTTTTTCCCTTACAAGAATCTGAGATTATAAATATTAATGTTACCTACCCAGGAGCTGCTCCACAAGAAATAGAGGAAGGAGTTGTTTTAAAAATAGAAGACAATCTTAAAGGTCTGATAGGTGTAGAGCGTGTCACGTCAACTTCTAGAGAGAGTGGAGGGAGCATTACTGTTGAGATTGAAACAGATGAGGATATCGATGATATGCTTGCCGAAGTAAAGAACGCAGTAGATCGTGTTCCAAATTTCCCCACTGGGATGGAGCCACTTGTTGTTTCAAAACAAGAGCAAATCAGGCAGACCATTGATTTTGCCATAAGTGGTGAAAATATTGAACTATCTGCCCTCAAAAAAATTGCACGAGATATAGAAAACGATCTACGCGCAATGGATGGTATATCACAAATAAACATCTCTGGCTACCCTCAAGAAGAAATTGAAATTGCTGTACGCGAAAATGATCTTCTTGCCTATAACCTCACTTTTATTGAGGTTGCACAAGCTGTAAGTAGGGCTAACATCCTTACTACTGGCGGAAATATAAAAACCGATGCAGAAGATTATTTAATACGTGCTAGCAATCGTGTATATTATGGTAATGAACTCAATAATATTGTGGTTAGATCGCAACAAGATGGAACCACAGTAAGACTACAGGATGTTGCAGATGTAAGTGACCGTTTCTCAGAAACACCTAATGCATCTTACTTTAATGGTAATGTGGCTGTAAATATCGAGATCACAAATACTAATAGTGAGGATCTTATTTCTACTGCAGATCAAGTTAATGAGTATATAGAAGAGTTCAATAAAAAGTATACCGGAGTCCAGATAGATGTTGTAAGTGATTCTTCCATACGTCTTAATGAGCGTACCCAACTCTTAGTCGAAAACGGAGCTGTAGGAATTATTTTAGTATTGGTCTTTTTATCATTTTTCTTAAATACACGACTTGCATTTTGGGTTGCCTTTGGACTGCCAATTTCTTTTTTGGGAATGTTCATTTTTGCAGACTCTTTTGATGTTACGATCAATGTTTTATCACTTTTTGGGATGATTATCGTAATTGGGATTCTAGTAGATGATGGCATCGTAATTTCAGAAAATATTTATCAGCATTACGAGAGTGGTAAAAGTAGGGTTCAGGCTGCAATAGATGGAACGATGGAAGTCTTACCACCAATTATTGCCGCGATAACAACTACAATTCTGGCATTCTCTACCTTTCTTTTTTTGGATGGAAGGATAGGAAACTTCTTTGGAGAGGTATCGGTCATAGTGATCTTAACACTTGTTGTATCGCTTGTAGAGGCATTAATTATTCTGCCAGCTCACATAGCACACTCCAAGGCATTAATACCAGATGATGAGTTAGCTAAAAAGGATAAAAAAGGGATAGATAAATTCTTTTTCAAACTTCGTAAATACAATGAGTATGGAGATCAATTGATGAGATACCTGCGGGACACAGTGTACAGTCCTGTTTTACGATTTGCCCTTAATCAACGATTTGTTACCATCGCCATACTCTTAGCATTAATGATTCTTACGATAGGGAGTCTGAGTGGTGGCATTATTAGGACGGCATTTTTCCCAAACATTGCAAGTGATCGAGTAAGTATTAATCTTTTAATGCCAGAGGGCACAAACCCAAAAATTACTGATAGTATTATTACCACAATAGAATCTGCTGCGTGGCGGGTAAATGAAGAGTATACTGCAAAGCAATCTGGAAACAAGCAAGTGGTAGAAAACATAATTAAACGCGTAGGTCCTGGAAACAATAAAGCCTCGCTTAATGTCAACTTATTGCCAGGTGAGGAGCGGGACTTTGCATCTCAAGAAATCACAAATTCTATACGCAAGGAGGTTGGTGAGGTTTATGGTGTAGAGCTCTTAACCTTTGGTTCTGGAGGGAATTTTGGCGGAAGTCCAGTATCAGTCTCTGTGCTGGGTAATAACACTGAGGAGCTTAAGGCTGTAAAACAAGAGTTAAGGGAATATATGGAGAGCAATCCCTTACTTGCAGATGTTACAGATACAGATCCCGAAGGTATAAAGGAAATTAACGTTGAGCTCAACGAGACTGCATATGCTTTGGGTCTCAATTTGAGTGACGTAATGGCTCAGATTAGAGCAGGGTTTTTTGGTCTCCAGGCACAGCGCTTTCAGCGAGGTCAAGATGAGATAAGAGTATGGGTGCGTTATGAGCGATCAGACAGAGAGTCTATTAATGATCTTGATGAGATGCGTATTGTAACACCAACAGGACAGAGAGTTCCTTTTGCAGAAATAGGTACTTATGAGATAAAACGTAGTGACGAGTCTATACGTCACCTCAATGGGTTAAGAGAGATACAAGTGAATGCAGACCTCAAAGACCCTAAGGGAAGTCCGACGGAGATACTGGCAACTATAGAAAATGAAATAATGCC
>CAWUIT010000078.1:0-11208 GCA_963922345.1 uncultured Dokdonia sp.
AAAGCCGCTCTTGATGCCGGCTATAATGTAAGTATTATAAGCGGTGGTACAGATGAGGGCGTGCGCTCTAGACTAGAGAAGCTGGGTATAGAAGATGTCGTGCTAGGTGCCCATCAAAAACTAGAACAGTTGCAGGCATATCTCAACCGAAAAAAAATCCTTGCCGAAAATATACTCTATATGGGTGACGATATTCCAGATTTTGAAGTGATGCAAAAGGTAGGACTCCCCTGCTGCCCTCAAGATGCTGTAAAAGAGATAAAAGAAATTTCTAAATATATCTCACATAAAAATGGTGGACAAGGGTGTGTGAGAGATGTGATAGAGCAAGTGCTTAAGGTACAGGGCAATTGGATGAAACAAATGGATGCAGCCGCCCATTAAGAGTTATAATCTAACACCATACGTTGAAATATCTCAAACTTATAAGGTTCAAAAATCTTTTGCTAATCATTTTAGTGCAGCTACTTATAAGTTTAACTCTTCTAAGTCTTAAGGATGTAGAAATCTATATTGACTCCCTTGGACTTACTTTATTAATTCTTGCTACTACACTTATTGCAGCAAGTGGCTACGTCATAAATGATCTGTACGATATCACAGCAGATCGCATTAACAAACCCTCTCAACAAATTATAGGAGTTATAGTATCTGTAGCCAAAGCAAAAAAGATGTATGCTCTTTTAATTTTTTCTGGAGTGTGCTTAGGCTTTATAAATTCCATTTTAATACATCTACCGTGGTTTACCTTGTACTTTATTGGTTGTGGCGTGTTATTATATATGTATGCTAGATGGTTTAAAAGCATTGCATTTTTAGGAAATGGTGTAGTAAGCCTTTTGGTTTTTTTATCCGTCATACTTATTCCTGTATTCTTAATTGTTTCGCCCACTCAAATCTCAAACACGGCTATGCAATGGGGCGTGTTTTATATCTTTCTTGTCATATCCCTTTTTGCCTTTGGAATTACATTTGTACGTGAGTTAGTTAAAGACATAGAAGATCTTCAAGGAGATCACGCGGCAGGTTATAAAACAGCACCTATTATTTTGGGCTCTAAACGTACCGAAAGACTAACAGCCTATGTGATCATAGTCTATGTAGCTATTCTATTTATCTGTGCTTTTACCTTTCTCAAAGATGAGATACTTAGTATGACCATAATTATAGTAGCTATTATTTTCCCATTAGGCTACTGTGGTTCAAAATTGTGGAGTGGAGTTCATAAAAAAGAATTGTCACAACTATCAATCATTCTCAAAGTAATTATGTTTGTAGGGATTTGTTTAATTCCATTTTGGGTACACACCATACTTTATGCTTAGAGAAAAATTAAAATCTTATAATCTCATCCTTGCTTCTGGATCGCCTAGAAGACAGCAGTTTTTTAAGGAACTTGACTTAGACTTTACCATCGACACGAGACCTGTAGATGAGCTTTTTCCAGATGAATATGTAGGATCACAAATTACAGATCATCTTGCGAGACTAAAGGCATCTGTTTTTAATGACCTGACAGATCAAGATATTCTAGTGACGAGCGATACCATTGTATGGTTCAAAGGAAGAGCTCTTAATAAGCCAGAAAACCGTGAGCAAGCTTTTGAGATGATCTCTGAGCTATCCGGATCTACACACGAGGTTATAACTTCTGTAGCATTTACCACGTTAAAAAAGCAGATTGTTATAAATGATACCACAAAGGTGACTTTTAAAAATTTATCTCCAGAGGAAATAAACTACTATATAGATAACTATCAACCATTTGATAAAGCTGGAGGGTACGGTGTGCAAGAATGGTTTGGGTATATCGCAGTAACACACATCGAGGGTTCCTATTTTAATGTGATGGGAATGCCACTTCATAAAGTATATGAAACCTTAATGCAGATGGCTAACTCCTAGCAATTTCATAACTTTAACTAAAAGTGAATTATGTCATTTCCTAAAAAGTTATTTGGTCTAGAGCGCGTCCTATTTTTCATAATGGTGGCAATCGCAATTATGGCGCTTATATTCGGTTGTAAGAAACAGAATGATGAGCAATACGCTTTCGCGAAAGCGAATGAGAACACAACCACCACCTCAATTAACGAGAAGCCAGTTAGAAACTTGTCCCAAGAGTGGAAGGATTACTGGTACGCCGGAGAGGCAGAAATTACTAGTTACTCATTGAAGCAGTCACGCTACGGAGAAGAAAGAGAAGGCACTGCTGCTCTTATATATGTTACCGAAGATTTTTTACCAGAGATTCAAGTGAAGGCAGATGCTCGAGCTGAGTCAAACATACCCGTTTTAAAACTTAACGCGACTAAAAAATTTGTAACAGGTATTTATCCCTACTCCTTAATGACAAGTACCTTCTACCCAGTAAAGAATGAAATGCACGCCTTAAAAATTGCTCAAAGTATGCAGGAGTGGTGCGGGCATACGTATACACAGCTTAATAATAGAAGTGATTTTGAGCTTGTGAGTCATTCCTATTTTCAAGGAGAGGCAGATATTGAAAAAAAGCTTCCTAAGACCTATTTAGAAAATCAAGTATGGACGCAATTGCGCATTGATCCAACTCAATTACCTACAGGCAATTTTAAAATGATTCCAGATTTTGCATATGCAGCTATGAAACATAAGGAAATCAAACCTTACGAAGTTACAGCTATCTTAAGACCTTCTAGCTACACTATAGAATACCTTGCATTGCAAAGAACCCTAGTCATTAATTTTACCCAAGAATTTCCACATACGATTGAAAGCTGGGAGGAGAATTATCCTGATACACGTACTGGCGAAATACGATCTACAAGAGCCGTAAAGATGAAAACTATTAAGAGCGCTTACTGGGGGAAAAACAAAAATGCAGATAGTACCTTGCGTCAAGAATTGGGCTTACTATGATTAGAAAAACAATAAAAAAACAGGTCAACTCGCTTATAGGTACTAATATCTCCAAAGAAGCAATTAAGGAAAAACTTTCTCACGCTCCAGGACACGTCGTTTACACGGGTCAAAAAGCAGATAAAACGGTAAGCATTGATGTGTTCGATTACAATGATGATTATCTCGATGAGGAAACACTTTTAAATCTCGAGGAGTATCACAAGGATACAAATGAGAAAACAGTAACGTGGATCAATATCAATGGCTTAAATGATACGGTAGCACTTGAGCAGATTGCTTCGAGATATAATTTGCATCCCCTAGTAATGGAAGATGTTGCAAATACCACACAAAGACCTAAACTTGACGAATATTCCGACCATTTATTTATAGTATTTAAAATGCTTTATTATGATGGAGATGGACAGCTCAACGTAGAACATATAAGCTTAATTCTAGGAAAGACCTATCTTATCTGTTTGCAGGAATATGATGGTGATGTTTTTGATGGGGTGAGGGAACGCATACGTCACGCCAAAGGAAGAGTAAGATCTAACGGAGCAGACTACCTTGCTTATGCGATTATGGATGCTGTAATAGATCACTATTTTATAATTATTGAGCAATTAAGTAACAAAATTGAAGAGCTAGAAGATAGAATTTACGTCAATACGTCAGAAAATCATTCGCAGGAAATTCAAAATATTAAAAAAGAAGTTATTCAAGTAAGGCGCTCTATCTTTCCATTAAGGGAGGTCGTAAATAAGTTAGAAAAAGTAGATAATCATTTAATATCTAAAAAAACGCAGCTCTTTGTACGTGATCTTTACGACCATACAATCCAAGTGATAGAAACCGTAGAAGTATATCGCGATACAATCGCAGGTCTTATGGATATGAATGCTACTAATATCTCAAATAGGATGAATGAGGTGATGAAGGTATTGACCATCATTGCTACCATTTTTATTCCGATGACATTTCTTGCAGGGATATATGGGATGAATTTTGAGCACATTCCGGAGCTTAAGTTAGAAAATGGCTATTACTATTTTTGGGCTGCAATGGTCATCATCTTTATAGCCTCACTTATTTATTTCAAGCGTAAAAAATGGTTGTAAATGTTTGAAAGCTATAAAACAGAACTCATTCAAAGTGCCGTAACATTTATAATTTTAATTGTTACACATCTGCTCATTTCCTACTTCGTTAGACAGTTTTCTGAGAGAAAGAACAAAGTAAAAAAGCGCGCAAATCTCATTATGAAATATGTAGATGCATTTCTCATATTGATTGCTTTACTGGTGGCCGTCTTAATCTGGGGAATTGAGGTTAAAGAAATAGGAGTTTTTGCCAGTTCCATATTTGCGCTTATCGGGATTGGTTTTTTTGCGCAGTGGTCTGTTTTAAGCAATCTTACCTCTGGGGTAATCGTATTTTTTACCTATCCCTACAAAATAGGAGATCGCATTAAGATACACGATAAGGATTTCCCTATTATAGCCATTATTGAAGATATCAAGGCGTTTCACCTCTCTTTACGTACAGATGATGGTGGTCTTCACACATATCCCAACAGTCTCGTTTTACAGAAAGGAATCACACTTGTCGAGGCTGGTGTCTCTACTAAGATTACAGATGACTATGTGATTTCTGTAGAAGAAGACCCTTTTAATGAGGGTGTTTAGTTGTTAAAGAAATGGTAAAGGAATTAGGCAACACTCCATTTTCGGTATATTTGAGAGGTATCAAACATTTACTACTATGCGCAAATCCTATGTGATTTTAGCTTTATTTTCTTTTTTCGCTTTCGCGAAAGCGTACTCACAAGGAATTACCCTTCAACCTAAAAAACCTACCGCAAGCGAGATTTACGAGGACTTGAAAAAACTGAATTTCTTAGGTTCTGTGCTTTATGTCGCTGCTCATCCTGACGATGAAAATACAACCGCGATTTCTTATTTTGCAAATACTGTAAAAGCAAGAACGGCTTATCTATCGCTCACCCGAGGTGATGGTGGTCAAAATATTATTGGACCAGAGTTACGAGAATTGCTTGGCGTAATACGCACTCAAGAATTACTCGCCGCAAGAGCAACAGATGGTGGAGAGCAGCTTTTTACAAGAGCAAATGATTTTGGGTATTCTAAGCATCCAGATGAAACACTTGCTATCTGGAATAAAGACGAAGTACTGGGAGATGTAGTCTGGGCGATACGTACATTTAAACCTGATGTCATTATAAATCGATTTAATCACCGCACGCCGGGAAGTACACACGGACATCACACCTCAAG
Organism: uncultured Dokdonia sp.; assembly: GCA_963922345.1. Lineage (GTDB taxonomy): Bacteria > Bacteroidota > Bacteroidia > Flavobacteriales > Flavobacteriaceae > Dokdonia. The sequence continues at coordinate 5,178 of CAWUIT010000078.1, forward strand.
TGCTATGCTGGCCGTTGAAGCATTTGACCTTGCGAGTGACCCCACAAAGTATAAAGATCAATTACAATACACACAAACTTGGAAACCGAGTCGACAATTTTTTAATACCTCTTGGTGGTTCTATGGAAGTAGGGAAAACTTTGAGAAAGCAGACAAGTCAAATCTGGTCAAGGTTGATGTAGGTACCTACTACCCTAGTTTGGGTCTCTCAAATACAGAAATCTCCTCACTAAGCAGGAGTCAACACAAATCACAAGGTTTTGGAAATACAGGAAGTAGAGGCACTAATGAGACTTATTTTGAACTTCTTAAAGGAGAAATGCCCACCAATGACGATATATTTCAGGGTATAAATACTTCTTGGACTCGAGTCCAGGGTGGTAAAGAGATTAAAGAAATTATAGATGGCGTAATCGTCAATTTTGATTTTACAGCTCCAGACAAAAGCGTCCCAAGACTTATGGAGGCTTATAAACGTATCCAAAATTTGGATAACGAACACTGGAAACAGCTAAAATCTCAAGAAATCAAAAAGCTCATTACCGCCTGTGCAGGAATATATCTTGAAGCTGCAGCAACCGCAGCTATGGTCACGACAGGAGAGCAAATAGACATTGCTATAGAAGCAATTAATAGAAGTAATAGCGATATAGCACTCTCAAGTATAGAAATTGTTCCTACAGGTACTGTTATCAATACAAATCGTAGCTTAGAAAATAATGAACCATTTGGGACTAAGATTCCTGTAAGTATTACAGATAATTTTAGAGATACTTCTGCCTACTGGTTAAGAGAAGAAGGCACATTGGGTATGTATAACGTATCTGATAGACGCCTCATAGGAAAGCCAGAAACTCCACAAGAGAATATTGTAAAATTCAGTCTTAAAATTGAAGGTGTTGTGATTGATATTAAACGTCCTATTGTTTACAAATATAATGATCGTGTGAAGGGTGAAGTTTATGAGCCCTTTGAAGTAGTTCCTGCTGTTTCATCAAAATTAGATTCCAAAGTGATCATTTTTGAAGATGATAATTCTAAAAAGATTCCAATTACGGTTACTGCTCACAAAAATAATTTAAAGGGAAGCCTAACATTAGACATACCCGCCGGCTGGAAAATTTCTCCAGAAAATTATGAGATAGGTATTAGTGAAAAAGGCTTAGAAAAAGAATATATATTTACTGTGACACCTCCTACTGGAGATAGTGAAGGATATCTGACGCCTATAATTACATCTGGTGGCCAAAAATATTCTAAAGAACTTGTGATTATAGACTATGATCACATACCGCTGCAATCACTGTTTTTGCCAAACAAAGCTAAGGTTGTTAAACTTGACATTAAACGAGAGGGAAACTACATTGGCTATATACAAGGTGCTGGTGATGCAGTACCTGAAAATTTAACCCAAATAGGGTATCAGGTAGCAATCATTGATCCGTCAAATATCACTGCAGAACTTCTATCACAATTTGATGCCGTAGTAGTTGGAATTAGAGCATACAATGTAATTGACGATATCCAGACTAAGCAACCCTTACTTTTAGATTATGTAAAGTCTGGGGGAACGTTGATTGCGCAATACAATACTTCTGGAAGATGGGGTAACACAGAAATAGGCGCTCCATACGACCTTCAATTATCTAGAGACCGAGTGACAGATGAGAATAGCGAAGTACGTATTATAGCTAGTGACCATCCTATTATGAACTTTCCTAACAAGATTACACAGAAGGATTTTGACGGCTGGACACAAGAACGTGGTTTATATTTTCCTAATGAATGGGCTGATGAGTATACTCCAATACTTTCTATGAATGATGCTGGAGAATCGCCCAAAAATGGGAGCCTTCTTGTAGCCCCTTATGGAAATGGACATTATATCTATACAGGCTTAAGCTTTTTTAGAGAATTGCCTGCGGGAGTGGCGGGTGCTTATCGTCTTTTTGCAAATATGCTCAGTATAAGCAAGCAAGAACGTAAAAATGTTAAGCAGTAAGTATGAAAGCACAACCTAAATATAGTTGGAAATCAAAATACACGGTCATCTTACTCCTCAATCTAGGGTATCTCATATTATTTTACTTTCTAATGACTACATTCTCTTAAAATGGAAGTAATTGACTGGGCAGTTCTCGCATTCACTCTTATCTTTATTGTTGCTTATGGCACTTATAAAACGCAAGGAAGCAAGAACGCAGAAGAGTATATTAAAGGCGGTAACACTTCAAAATGGTGGACAGTAGGTCTATCTGTAATGGCCACACAAGCAAGTGCTATTACTTTTTTATCAACTACAGGTCAAGGATTTTATGATGGTATGGGTTTTGTTCAATTTTACTTTGGACTACCTATCGCGATGGTTATTATTTGTCTAGTCTTTATACCTATCTATCATAAATTAAAGATTTTTACAGCTTATGAGTATTTAGAAAGTCGTTTTGATCTTAAGACACGCTCACTAGCTGCCATTTTATTTTTGATACAGCGTAGTCTCGCTGCAGGTATTACAATTTATGCTCCTGCGATAATTCTCTCTGCAGTTTTAGGGTGGAATCTTACCACGCTCAACATTATTATTGGGATAGTTGTCATTATTTACACTGTTACAGGAGGTACAAAAGCAGTAAGCATTACTCAAAAACAACAAATGGCTGTGATTTTTGCGGGTATGGCTATTGCATTTTATCTCATACTTGATAAACTGCCAGATTCAGTGAGCTTTACCGATGCACTAAGTATTGCGGGGGCTGGAGAAAAAATGAAATTATTAGACTTCTCCTTTGACCTTAGTAATAGATATACAGTCTGGACAGGTTTATTAGGAGGGACCTTTCTAATGCTATCCTATTTTGGGACAGATCAAAGTCAAGTGCAACGCTATCTCTCAGGTAAAAATGTGAGAGAGATGCAAATGGGATTGTTATTTAATGGTGCACTCAAAATCCCAATGCAGTTTTTTATACTCCTTGTGGGTGTGATGGTATTTGTCTTCTACCAGTTCAATAATGCACCATTACACTTTAATCCTGCCGCTACAGAAGCTGTAAAAAATTCTGTTTATGCTCAAGAATTTTCTTCTCTCGAAGCACAATTAGAAAAAAATCAACGATATCAAAAAAGTGCTGCCTTTAATTATGCAAAAGATGAGAGTCTAGATCAGTATAGTGAAAACGGTACTACCCTATCATTTATAGATAAGTACAGTGATATTGACAAAGAAATAAGAGCTACAGGAAAACAACTTATTGCAAAAGCAGCGCCTGAAGTAGAAAATAATGATAAAGATTATGTCTTTATTCACTTTATACTTAATAATTTACCTAATGGTCTTATAGGCCTTCTGCTCGCAGTAATTTTGAGTGCTGCAATGTCGTCTACAGCATCAGAACTTAATGCGCTAGGTGCAACTACCGCAGTAGATCTTTATAAGCGTAATTATAAAGGTGAAATGACTGATGCCCATTATGTAAAAAGCACTAAAATTTTTACACTTCTATGGGGTATCCTGGCAATAATTGTAGCTTGTACTGCAAGCCTTTTTGAGAATCTAATTCAACTAGTAAATATTATAGGATCGATATTTTATGGAAATATTTTAGGAATATTCTTACTAGCATTTTTTGTCAAATTTGTACGAAGTAATGCCGTTTTTATAGCCGCACTCATTACGCAAATACTTATAATCGCTTTATATACCTTAATACACTTTGAGATTATTCAATTTTCTTATTTATGGCTCAATGTTGTGGGATGTGCACTGGTTATGATTCTTGGATCATTGTTACAAGTAAGTTTTGGTGATAGGGAAACACCCTAATCTCAACGCACTATTTAAGATTATATAATGTTATTTGTAGACTTATTTGAGGTATTTATCACTTGCTCACTTTGAAGTATATATTTAAAGTCTAAACTAAGACGATCGTTTTATTATGAAAAATACTAATTGGGCCATTCTAGGATTAGGAAAAATCGCAACAAAATTTGCCGAAGATCTTCTCCTTACTAAGAATGCTACCCTCTATGCTGTTGCGAGTAGAGATCAAAGCAAAGCGACATCATTTGCAAATGACTACAATGCTCAAGTTGCCTACGGGAGCTATCAAGCAATGCTCGAAGATCCTAAGGTAGACATTGTTTACATCGCGACGCCTCACGCCTTCCATAAAGAGCAAACACTTTTATGCCTTAATAATGGAAAGCCCGTTCTGTGTGAAAAAGCATTTGCCCTTAACAAAAAAGATGTTTTAGAGATGATCGCTTTCGCGAAAGCAAAAAACGTTTTCCTTATGGAAGCCTTATGGACACACTTCTTACCACATTATAAGTTTGTTCTTTCAAAAATAGCAGACGGAGATCTAGGAAGCATTAAAAGCATAGACGCAGATTTTGGGATTGATATCGCTTATAATCCCAAGAACAGGTTGTACAATAAAAGTGTAGGTGGAGGCAGCTTACTGGATGTAGGTATTTATCCTGTTTTTGCGGCGTTAAGCTTCCTTGGTTATACTAGTAACATTACTGCTCAAGCGGAGTTTGGCCCCACTGATGTTGATCATCGCTGTAAGATGACCTTGCGCTATCCTAATGGTGTAGAAGCACGTTTATTTTCGGCCATTGATAAAAAGACAGATACTACCTGTACCATTTTACTAGAAGGTGGAGAAATAGTGATTAATAGTAGATTTCACGAGCCTTCAAATGTTACCATTACCACTAATAAACTTCCTATTACATATGACTTCCCCATTCCAAAAGGGGTAAATGGATATCATTATGAGATTTTACATTGTCAAGAGATGCTTAAAGAAGGTCGCAATGAAAGCCCCGTTATGAGTTTTCAGAAAAGCCTTGAACTCATTGATATGCTTGACATAGTAAGATCAGAAATAGGTTTGAATTACTGGTAGTGGTTCATTAATCATTTAATCTTGAAATTAAGAGGACAACAACTCAGGGCTTTAATTTGACAACTGGGTAATACTTTATAGTTTTCGCGTAAGCGTGCTTCTATTTTTACAGTGTAAATAGAAACATAATCACTTAAAACAATCCTTATGAGAACTATTATCTTTTTAATTCTAGCAGCGGTATCAACTTTTACATACGCACAAAAATCTGAAGGTGTAACGATCACTGTTACCATCCCAAATCTCACTAATAATGAAGGGACAGCATCTGCCGCATTGTACAATGAGGGCACGTTTATGAAGGCAGCACCTCTAGACTCTCAAGAAGCTACGCCAGAAAATAAAATGGTAACATTAACTTTTAAAAATGTTGAACCGGGAGAATATGGAATTATCACGTTACACGATATGAACGGAAATAGCCGTATGGATTTTGAGCCTAATGGTATGCCTAAGGAAGATTATGCTATCTCTGGCCAGGGAGCTGGTTTTGGCCCTCCAACTTGGGATAGCGCAAAATTTACGGTAGGGTCTGAAGACATCAAACTTGAAATAAGAATGTAACTTCTATATTGATAGATGGAGGAGCCAGAGTTCAATACTCTGGCTTTTTTGCTATAAGAAAATCCTTAGCAAAGACGATTTATAATAACTATAATCAATCATTTTCTTATTTTTGAATATTAATTTCTGAAGATGACTATCACACAGCTCAAATACGTACTTGCCGTAGCCGAACATCAAAATTTTACTAGAGCCGCACAAAAAACCTTTGTCACGCAGCCTACATTGAGTATGCAAATTCAAAAACTAGAAGATGAGCTTGATATCCTCATATTTGATCGAAGCAAAAAACCCATCGAGCTTACTGAGATAGGCTCAAAAATTGTTCATCAAGCAAGAAATATTGTAAACGAAGCAAATAGAATAACAGATATCGTAGACCAGCAAAAGGGGTATATAGGAGGGGAATTTAAGCTAGGTGTTATACCTACCGTGATGCCTACACTCTTGCCTATGTTTTTAACCAATTTTATAAATAAATATCCTAAGGTTAAACTTAAAATTGAAGAGCTTAATACAGACCGTATTATCGAGCGTCTAGAAGAAGGACA
>CAWUIT010000079.1:0-11189 GCA_963922345.1 uncultured Dokdonia sp.
GTCACAGCGGGTATGATCCCAAAGATGGATGTGCGTATTGCTTCGTTATTTCCAGTTTCTGCGTTCTGTCTAAAATTTATAGAAGCAGCGTTGCGACGATTATACACGTTATAAATGCTAAAAACCCATTCTGACTGCCACTTACGTCCTTTATTACTTTCGGGTGTAAGTGTTGCACTCAGGTCAAGTCTATGGTAGGAGGGTAAACGTTGCTCGTTACGAGGTCCATAGGTAGGTATAACAATCCCTTGAAACTCAAATTGTCCGACAGGAAAATTTGTAGGTTGTCCCGTCTGGAATAAGAAATTACTACCAAATTTCCATTTCTCGCTTAGCTCGTAATTAAGATTCATAGAGATATCGTGCGTTTTATCATACGGCGTATTGTACCATTCTCCTCTATTTATGCCTAATTCGTTTGGATTTCTTCCAGGAGTACGTTGTTCAGATTTAGAAAGTGTATAAGCAAGAAATCCATTAAATCTCCCATCGTTTTTCCTTAGTAGTAATTCTAAACCATAAGCTCTAGCTTCTCCTTGAAGGATCACCTGTTCTATCGCATCATTTGCGATAAGCTGTGCACCATCTATATAATCTATACGCCCGTCTATATCTTTATAAAAGGCCTCTGTCTCGATGGTAAACTCATTATTTGAAATCTCAAAATTCTTGAAGTAACCTATAGCGTACTGATCTAGTTGCTGTGGAGCTGTAAACTCTCCACTAGGCGTCCAGATATCAAGTGGAGTAGGGGAGGAGGTATTTGATAACAAATGTAAATATTGAACTAATCTGGTATAGCTAGCTTTAATAGAGGTATCATCATCAAAAGCATAAGACGCGGCAAGTCTAGGTTCTAAGGCATTAAATGTTGCTAGTTTATCACCTCTAGAAAAAGAAGTGTCAACACCAATAGGATCTTCACTTTGATATATTAATAAAAAAGGGTCAAAAGAGACTGGTTGGTCGTTTCGATAAATATTTACCTCATCCTGTCCTAATCTAGTAAAATTGCTGTAGCGCAATCCATATTCTACAGTTAGGTTTGTGGACAGCTTGTGCTCTACGTCAATGTAGGCGGCAAACTCATTTGCATATTTTTTTGTAAGCTGTTCATCTATAATTCCAGAGTCTGGACCATTAGGCTGTATTCTACCTGGATTAAATGTGTAGTAGAGATTATTTAAACCAGAATAAATTTTCATCTTGTCATTAAGGTAGTGCGTTAAATCATACTTCAGATTAATGTTACTAATTCCAGAGTTCCACTCAAAACCTACAAAATCAAGATCAAGACCGTAATAATAGTCGCTATAAATTAAAGACGCATTTGAAAATAATTTATCAGAAAAAATGTGATTCCATCGTATATTCCCTACGGCGTTGCCATATACATTTTTAAAGCTTTCATCTATACTAAAGAGGTCACGCCCAAAATATCCCGATAGATATAAACTGTTATTATCGTTTATATTATAATTGATTTTTGTGTTGAGGTCATAGAAATAGGCTTTATTATCTATATCAAATAAGGGTAGAAATAAATGAGCATAAGAAGCTCTCCCGCCAAAAAGGAAAGCCGCCTTATCTTTTACTATTGGTCCCTCAACGAGTAGCCGGCTTGCGACGGCACCAATACCTCCTGTAACTTTGACTTTCTTACTGTTACCTTCTTTTTGATATATATCCAAAACAGAAGACACGCGACCGCCATAGCGAGCAGGAATTCCTCCTTTGTATAGTTTTAAATCTTTTATGGCATCAGGATTAAATACAGAAAAAAAGCCAAAAAGATGAGAGGAGTTAAATATAGTAGCCTCATCAAGCAGTATTAGGTTTTGATCTGCAGCGCCCCCGCGTACATTAAACCCAGAAGCTCCTTCACCAGCACTAGTTACTCCAGGCAATAATAGAATAGCTTTAATTACATCTGCCTCACCAAGGACCACTGGTATTTTTTTTATCGTCTCAGAGGTAAGCGCATTAACGCTCATTTGTGGTTTGCGTATGCGCACACGTTCTACCTTCTCTTCAATAATAACTTCATCGAGCTGCTCTTGAGAGGGAGTTAATTTAAAATTACGCCGTATATCATTAGATAGGTCAATAGTCTCGATAATATCGGCAAATCCTAAATAGCTTATTTGAACTTGGTAGGTGCCTTCTGGTAATGTGATCGAGTAAAAACCATAAGAATTAGTCACTACGCCATCATTAAGGTCTGGAAATAAAATACTTACTCCTATTAATGTTTCATTACTAGAGTTATCTGTAATGGTACCGCTTAATGTGAATTTTTCTTGCCCAAAAATGCTTTGAAAGATGCCAAAAATGAATAGAAAATATAATCTGTTCCTCATTCTAAAGATTTGATAGTAAAGCTACTCACAAAATGTGAAATATACTTGTTAAAAGAATAAAGCCTCATCAATATTGACGAGGCTTATAAAAGTTTTTACGCTTTCGCGAAAGCGGAATACGATTAATCAATGATAGTATTAAACGTCTCGCTAGGTCTCATAGCTTCAAAGGTTTTAGCGCTATTAACACTATAATATCCTCCAATATTTTGAGGACTACCTTGAGCAGCATTGAGCTCATTGATAATTGTAGTCTCATTTTCTTCCATTTTCTGTGCAAGAGAATTAAACTCATCTGCTAGAGAAGCGTCCTTATCTTGATTTGCCAGCGCTTGTGCCCAGTAAAGTGCGAGATAAAAGTGACTACCGCGATTATCTAGCTCGTTAACTTTACGGGAAGGAGATTTTTTATTTTCTAAAAACTTAACCGTAGCAGCATCAAGTGTGTCTGCAAGAACTTGAGCCTTAGGATTATTCCTGCTAGTCGCTACATGTTCTAATGAAACGGCGAGTGCTAAAAACTCACCAAGAGAATCCCAACGTAAATGACCTTCTTCTAAAAATTGTTCAATATGCTTAGGAGCAGAACCTCCAGCTCCTGTCTCAAAAAGGCCACCGCCGTTCATTAACGGTACGATAGAAAGCATCTTTGCACTTGTACCTACTTCCAAAATTGGGAATAGATCTGTATTGTAATCTCTTAATACATTTCCAGTAACAGATATGGTATCAAGACCTTTTTTAATACGTTCCAATGAGAAGCGCGTTGCAAGCACCGGAGACATAATCTGTATATCTAGACCATCAGTATTGTGATCTTTTAAGTATAGGTTTACTTTTTCGATTAATTCTCTATCGTGCGCTCTCTCTTGATCTAACCAGAATATCGCTGGAACCCCAGTGGCTCTAGCTCTACTTACTGCTAGTTTTACCCAGTCCCTTATAGGTGCGTCTTTTACCTGACACATTCTCCATATATCTCCCTCATTAACAGAGTGTTCTGTTAGTATATTACCTGCATCGTCTATAGTTCTTACTTTGCCTGGAGCACTAATTTCAAATGTCTTGTCGTGTGAGCCATACTCTTCTGCCTTTTGAGCCATAAGACCTACATTAGGTACCGTACCCATGGTAGTAGGGTCAAAAGCACCGTGCTTTTTACAGAAATCAATAGTCTCTTGAAATACACCTGCATAACTGCTGTCTGGTATTACAGCTTTAGTATCCTGCTGTTTGCCCTCTGCGTTCCACATTTGTCCAGATGCACGTATCATGGCAGGCATTGAAGCGTCAATAATCACATCACTAGGTACGTGTAAGTTTGTGATCCCTTTATCAGAATTTACCATCGCCAGATCTGGGCGATTGTCATAACACTCTTTTATTGCTTGAGTTATTTCTTCTTTTTCTGAGGCTGGGAGTTGTTCAATTTTAGCAAGTAAATCACCAAAACCGTTATTTACGTCTACTCCAAGTTTATCTAAAGTAGCTCCATATTTCTCAAAAATAGGAGCAAAAAATACCCTTACAGCGTGACCAAATATTTTGGGATCAGACACCTTCATCATCGTTGCTTTCATATGTAATGAAAAGAGAAGGTTTTTATCTTTAGCATCTGCTACTTGTGCCTTTAGGAATGCTACTAGGGCATTCTTTTCCATCACAGATGCATCTATGATTTCATCTGCAAGCACTGGCGTCTTTTCTTTTAATACAGTGATCGTTCCATCTGCCGTAATATGCTCTATGCGTATGTTACCAGCATTCTCAACAGTTACAGATTTTTCATTATGTCTGAAGTCACCTTCAGACATTGTTGCTACGTGAGTTTTAGAATCTGAGCTCCAAGCACCCATACTATGCGGGTTATTTTTTGCATACTGCTTTACTGGTTTTGGCGCTCTACGATCAGAATTCCCTTCTCTTAAAACGGGATTTACTGCACTCCCTAAAACTTTTGCATAGCGAGCTCGTATATCTTTTTCTTCGGCACTTTTAGGTTCTTCTGGGAAGTCAGGAATAGCATAACCATCATCTTGCAATTCTTTTATTGCAGCGGTAAGTTGTGGTATAGATGCAGATATGTTAGGTAGTTTAATAATATTTGCCTCTGGTTTTTTTGCTAATTCTCCTAATGCGGCGAGCGCATCTTCTTGACGTTGATCTGGGGATAAAAATTCTGAAAACTGTGCGACAATTCTACCGGCAAGCGAGATGTCTACAAGTTCCATATCAATGTTTGACGATTTAACAAAGCGTTTTATGATAGGTAGCAGCGAGTGTGTCGCTAGCATAGGTGCCTCATCGGTAAGTGTATATTTAATGGTGGTATTTTCTGTCGCCATTTAGGAGTTTTTAATTTTAATAAAAGTTTTGAAAGTACTCATATGCAGAGCCTAGCAAATATAGCTAATCATGTAGGTTATTTGAAATTATGAGCTTAGGAAAATAACAGTACTTTATTGTAAAAAGGTATACAAAAGCAAAAGCCATATCCTTATACTAAGTACATTGATATGGCTTTTTAGAAATTGTGTTACCGACAAACCCTTGAAGTTTCTTTGCAATGTATTACTGATTGCAATCGTACAATTTCTGCTAGAGTAAATTTCTAATGCGATGCATTACGATAAACTCCAGTGTAGTTATCTTACTTAAGATTGTTTGGAGTTCAAATAACTTAATATTTTATATCCTAGCTTGTGCAGCGGGTCTTATTAGTAACATAACCAAACTTTTAAAAGTTAGTTTTAAAAGTTGTTCAAAATGGTTTAATACTGTCTAGTGGATTAGAACTATTTAAAAATAAGAAAATATCTCTAAAATTCATCATAATGTAACTATTTTAATTTCAACACATTACAAACCACGCTTATTAACTTTTGTTCATAAAAAAAGTCCCATAAAAAATGGGACTTTTAAAACTATATGTGAAGAAAAATTATCTTCTACTCTCTTTGATACGAGCTTTCTTACCAGTAAGACCTCTGAAGTAGAAAATACGTGCACGACGCACAACACCTTTCTTATTAATTTCAATTTTTTGTATTGCAGGTAAATTTAGTGGGAAAACACGTTCTACTCCTACTGTACCTGACATTTTTCTAATCGTAAAAGTCTGTGTTCTTCCAGAACCTCTCAATTGGATAACCACACCTCTAAAGAACTGTGTTCTACTTTTTTCACCTTCCTTAATTTCATAATAAACTGTGATTGTATCACCAGCTGAAAAAGAAGGAAATTCATTTTCTTTAATGAATTCGTTTTCTACAAATTTTACTAAATCTTCCATACTATGGATCTTAATTGATTCTTATAGGGCAACATTCACGTACATCGTCAGAGGTTAACCTACAATTGTGCAAGATTATCTTGCGTATTTACTTGTTTTTAAAAGTATTTGCTTTATGCTTTCGCGAAAGCGTCTATACCATTAGCACTTTTTAAATAACAAAAGAACCTCTATCTGTAAATAGAAGTTCTTAGCTTTTAAGAAAGCGCGGTACTCTTAAAGAGCTGCTACGTGTTTTGCGAGCTTTGATTTTAAGTTTGCAGCTTTGTTATCATGAATGATATTACGCTTAGCTAACTTGTCAATCATAGAAGCTACAGCTGGATATAATCCTTCTGCATCTTTCTTCTCCGTCATATCGCGTAATCTTTTGATTGCGTTACGAGTCGTTCTGTGCTGGTAACGGTTTCTAAGACGCTTAGCTTCGTTGCTTCTAATTCTCTTTAAAGATGACTTGTGATTTGCCATTATTTATTTTTATAGTAATTATAATAATTGTAGCCCGTAGGGGAATCGAACCCCTCTTACATGGATGAAAACCATGCGTCCTAGCCGATAGACGAACGGGCCTAGAACAATCGCTTAAATTGCGGATGCAAAAATAAACATAATTCTAAATGTTGCAAGCCTAAATTAAATTTTTTTTGAACCTTTTTTAATAAGCCTTTGCAAATAGTACTCTATGTGATGAAGGTGCCCCAGAATATACACAAGAACCAGCCTCTTTAACCACGTCCATAGGGATACAACGTATAGTTGCTTTTGTAATTTCTTTTATTTTATTTTCAGTTTCCATTGTACCATCCCAGTGTGCACTTATAAAGCCGCCTTTATTCTCTAAAACTTCTTTAAACTCTTCAAAAGAGTCTACAGCTGTAATGTGATTATCTCTATATGCTTTTGACTTCTCAAATAAGTTTTCTTGAATTTCTTTAAGTAGGTGTACCACTGTGTCTACAACATCTTCTTTTGCAACAATTTGCTTTGTAAGGGTATCTCTTCTAGCCAGCTCTACTGTTCTTTTTTCAAGATCTTTAGGGCCAATTCCTATTCTAAGTGGTACTCCTTTAAGTTCATACTCATTAAATTTCCATCCAGGCTTGTGAGTATCTCTATTGTCAAATTTTACGGTTACGCCGTGTAATTTGAGATCACTTACAATTTCATTAACAACTTGTGTGATGGCATCAAGCTGCTCCTTGCCTTTATAAATAGGAACAATAACCACCTGAAAAGGAGCGAGGTTAGGCGGTAGAACAAGTCCTTGATCGTCACTGTGTGTCATTATTAACGCTCCCATAAGTCTCGTTGAAACTCCCCAAGAAGTTGCCCATACGTGCTCTTGCTTACCTTGATTAGTTGTAAACTTAACGTCAAAAGCTTTTGCAAAATTCTGGCCTAAGAAGTGTGAGGTACCTGCTTGCAAAGCTTTACCATCTTGCATAAGTGCTTCAATACAGAATGTTTCATCTGCACCTGCAAAGCGCTCGCTTTCTGTCTTAGTACCTTTTATAACAGGCACGGCTAAGAAATTTTCTGCAAAGTCTGCGTACACATTATTCATTAGTTCGGCCTCATCAAGAGCTTCTTGTTTTGTAGCGTGAGCAGTATGGCCTTCCTGCCATAAAAATTCTGCAGTTCTGAGAAATAAGCGAGTGCGCATTTCCCAACGTACTACATTTGCCCATTGGTTGATAAGCAAAGGTAGATCTCTATAGGATTGAATCCAGCCTTTATATGTGTTCCAAATAATTGCTTCACTAGTGGGTCTTACTATAAGTTCCTCCTCAAGTTTTGCATTGGGGTCAACGATTAATTTTGAGGAATCCTCTGGATCAGTTTTGAGTCTGTAATGCGTTACTACTGCACATTCTTTTGCAAAGCCTTCTGCATTTTTCTCTTCAGCCTCAAAAAGGCTTTTGGGAACAAATAAGGGGAAGTATGCATTCTCGTGCCCTGTTTCTTTAAACATGCGATCGAGTTCGGCTTGCATTTTTTCCCATATAGCATATCCGTAAGGTTTGATTACCATACAACCTCTTACCGCAGAGTTTTCTGCAAGGTCTGCTTGGACTACAAGCTCATTGTACCATTTAGAATAATCTTCACTTCTTTTTGTGAGTTTCTTGCCCATATTATTTGTTTTGGCACAAATATTGTGTCCATATTATCGTAAAATTACCCAACAAAATTAGGTATTTTTCAACCAAGCAACAATTAAAACAGTCTCGTTATGGAATTATATACTACAATATTAAAGTCATTTAAAAATCTTTCGCTTTCCTTAATAGGAGGCGTTATGGTAGTAAGCTGTACAGCTACGCAGCAGGTTTACGATGAAGATGGAATTTATAGTAGTTCTGAATCTGTTGTTGTTCAGGAAGATCAAGAGCGAGTTACTGACGCTTCAAATGCTAATGTTTATAAAAATTACTTTGAAAAAGGAGCTCAAGAATTAGAAGAAATTGAAGAGGAAGGCGCTGTCTTTACAGATATAGAGTCTTACAGCTCTGAAGATGGTTCTGAAATTTATATTGATGAGTCTAGTTTTGATGCAAGCACAGGATATGCAGCTTGGGGTGATGATCCTCAAGATGTTGAAGTAAATATTTATAACAATTCACCTCTATGGGGATTTAACCGATGGGGAGGTTTTGGTTTTGGATATGGCTGGGGCGGATACGGATTAGGATGGAATCGTGGCTTTGGATGGGGCGGAGGCTTTGGAAACCCATATTGGGGTGGAGGTTTTTGGAACCCATATTGGGGTGGCGGATTCTATAATCCATACTGGGGTGGAGGATTTGGTTATGCCTTTAATCATCCTTATGGTTTTTATGGAAATAATTTTTATGCATACAATAGAGGCTACCGTGGCGGACGAGTTGCTTATAATACTGGTAGAAGAACAGCTGGAGCCAATGTAGGAAGACGTAGTAGAAATGCTACTGACGCAATAGCTGCATCACGCAGTAGATTGAGAGCATCATCTGGAAGAAACGTTACATCAAGAAGCAGAGCTACATATTCACGTAATAGAGGTACTGCGAGACCTACTAATGGTAGAGGTACATCTTATAGTGATGGTATTTCAAGAGGACGACCAGGTAGTGCTGCTAGAGACGGTGTAAGTAGGGGTAGACCTACAACTGCACAAAGACCTTCTAATGGAAATAGGCCAAATGCTTATGGACGACCAGCAACTAGTACTCGACCTAAAGGTTCAAGACCTTCACGCCCTAATGCAAACAGACCCTCTCGTCCTTCACGACCTAGCGGGACTTCGACAAGGCCATCATCTCGCCCTTCAAGGCCGGCTGCTAGGCCTAGCAGACCTTCATCTTCAAGAAGTGGGTCATTTTCAAGATCATCATCTTCCTCACGTAGTAGTGGAGTTTCAAGAGGTGGTGGATCATCAAGATCTTCAGGTGGTCGCAGTGGCGGTCGTAGAGGATAATATAATATTCACATTTTCATACCACATAGACAATGAAAAGATTTTTTTTACTAATAGCTATAATGGCTACAGGGACAACCTTTGCTCAGAGTATTTCTGAAGCATTGCAATACACTACTTCTAACGTAACTGGTACAGCCCGTTATAGAGCTATGGGAGGTGCTTTTGGAGCATTAGGTGGAGATTTAAGTGCTGTGGGTGATAACCCAGCTTCTAGTGCTGTTTTTACCAGAGGTACAGCTTCATTTACACTCTCTAATGATAATTATGAAACCAGTACTTCGTATTTAGGTAACTCGAGCAGCGTGACTGATTCTGACTTTGCTATAAATCAAGCTGGAGGCGTTTTTATTATAGAAGGCGCAGAAAACTCACGATGGAATAAAATTTCCTTAGGTTTTAATTACGATCGTACGGCAAATTTAGATAATCAATTCACCGCAGTGGGCAATAATAATCTATCGATATCTGATTACTTTTTAAATTTTGCAGACGGTGTTAGACTCGATTTGCTTGAAACTTTAGATGGAGAATCCATAAGTGATTTGTATCAATTTTTAGGAGAAAATCAAGGTTTTGGTGCACAACAAGCATTTTTAGGATTTCAGTCTTTTATTCTTGAACCTGCTACTTTCTCCCCTGATAACGAAGTATACTTTTCAAATACTGAAGATGCTTCGATTTACAATCAAGAATATAACTTTATCTCTCAGGGTTATAATGGCAAAGCTTCTTTTAATCTTGCTGCGCAATACAATGATAATTTATATTTAGGGCTTAATCTTAATTCACATTTTATAGATTATGAGCAATCAACAATTCTATTTGAGGCTAATGATTCTCCGGTTCCAGAGACAGATTCTGGACTAACTAATGTTACAGACATACGTTTTGAAAATAACTTGCGTACGGTAGGAAGTGGATTTTCTTTTCAGCTCGGTGCAATTGGGAAGGTTAATGAAAATGTAAGACTGGGATTTACATATGACTCACCTACTTGGACCACCATAACAGAAGAAACGAGCCAGCGTGTATCTACTACAGCTATTGACGAAACAGGACAGTTTACAACAAATGTGGATCCTCAAGTGATTAATCTATTTGAAAGCTACGAAATCAAAAGTCCAGGAAAATACACGGGTAGTATTGCCTATTTGTTTGGAAAACAAGGATTATTAAGTTTTGATTATTCCTATAAAGATTTTACAAACTTGCGTTTTAGACCTGAGACAGACAGCTTTTTTAATGCTCAAAATGCAGCAATTACTTCACTGTTGCGACCTGTAAATTCTTATAAACTAGGGGGTGAGATACGATCTAACGAGTGGAGTTTCAGAGGTGGTTATCGTTATGAGGATAGTCCTTTCAAAGATGAGAGTACCATTGGCGACTTATCAGGATACTCAGCTGGAATAGGATATAATTTTGGCCAAATCAAAATAGATGTCGCTTATGACAATTTTACTCAGGAAAGATCAAATCAGTTATACAGCACAGGCCTTACAACTAGAGCTAATGTAGACAGAGATAACTCATCAATCATTGCGACACTTTCAGTGAGTTTATAGATTTTTAAAATAATTAATTATTAAAGGTTACCTTAGGGTAGCCTTTTTTTGTTATGAAATATATCCTCGCAATATCCGGAAGTAATAGTAAGAATTCCATTAATAGTTCACTATTAAACTACATAGTCGAATCTATTACAATAATACCAACTCAAAGAGTTGACCTTCTTCAACATACAATACCTATATACAATATCGATATCGAGCAAGAAGATGGAATTCCACTTGATATAGTTTTATTGAAACACAAAATTAAAGACGCTACTGGAATCATAATAGCTGTCAATGAGCATAACGGAATGATTTCAGCATTTTTTAAAAATATTCTTGACTGGCTTTCGCGAGCAGATAGGAATTTCTTGGCTTCTAAACACATTCTTTTAGTAAGTACTTCTCCAGGAGGGCGAGGAGCTTCTTTAGCACTAGATTATATGAAAAAGACCATTCCACGTTTTGGTGGGACGGTTTCAGAAAGTTTTAGTTTTCCTTCTTTCCAAAAGAATTTTGATAGT
>CAWUIT010000080.1:0-11058 GCA_963922345.1 uncultured Dokdonia sp.
CCCAAGTAAATAAAAGTAAGAATTTTCTGATAACTTTTTTAATTGGTGAATATTTAGCTGAGCGCGCCTAGTCTTGATGAACTTCTAATACATATTGTATAAAGTCATAGGCTGTATAACAGCTTGTACCTGTCTTATTACTGCCATATCGTGAGCTTCTTGAGAAAAACCGCCAGATGCACCAATAATTATATAAACATCATATCCGTCTTCTAGAGACGAAGCGCTGAAGATAGAATACACACTTCTGTCCATAGACCAGCCGTTAATAACTTTGACTTTCCGATATCCTTAACAACTTCTACTACACGACTCTCTTCCCAACTATTAAATATTGTTCTATCGATGTATTTGCTATCATCTGGAAAAACTCTCTTACTTCTGGAAATAATATGCCATTAAAAGACTTTTCTGCCACGGTAGTTACCACATTTGATATTTCATACGATTTAGACAGTGCAGAAATTAAGTCTATATTATTTCTTTTCTTATAAATAAGGTTCGATTCTACCGCAAAAGCCATCTGACTCTCATACTCTATATGTAATAATGTATGATTTGCTGGATTAATTAATTCCTTTGATGCATTTGCTGGGTCATTGTTTTTATTTGGATTGTACTGCTTCCATTGCGCAGATACTGAGGTAGCGATTATTATAGCTACAAGTGTGCATATTTCTTTCATAATCAGTGATTTTGATTTCAAGTTTCACTTTGTTGAATGTAAAACTACTTGAACCTATCACTGAAAGTGATGGACTAATTACAGATATTGTGGGATAAAATATGTTATTACTTCTTTTGAAGAAATTATAATTGTATCTGTAAACAACATATTTTATTAATTTAGAATCAGTAATATATTTTTGAGCTTTAACAGGAATTTTCTAATCTAAATAATCTATATTAAGAAACGGAAAAGCATATGGCTTTAGCTTGAAATTCTATAAAACTAATGAAGCTAATTACAAGAAACGACATTGAGAATTGGTCGCAAACTGCTCTTTCAAAAACTGACTTACCTTATTTGATATCAAAATTAGTTAGAGCAACTACACCTTCAAGTACTCAAGTAGATTTTCCTTCTGGAAGCACAGCATTTATAGGTGGCTGGGATGGCGAAGTATTTTGCGAATCGGAAACACCATACGTACCAAAGGGAATTTCATTATATGAATTTGGGACAGAAGCAAATCCAAAAGGTAAAGCTGACAGGGATTACGAAAAAAGAAAAGCGGACACATTAGGTTATAATCCAGAAGAATCAATTTTCATTTTTATTACACCAAGATTTTGGAAATTCAAAAAGAAATGGATAAATGCTAAAAAAGCAGAAGGATTTTGGAAAGATGTTAAGGAGTATGATTCTTCCGATTTGGAACAATGGCTCGAAATTGCTGTTTACGTTTCGGGATGGTTTGCGGACTACTTGCGTAAGGCACCACTTGATGGTGTTGATATTGCCGACCAATTCTGGAAATATTGGTCTGAATTTCGGAATGTCAAAATTCAACCAGAAGCGATAGTATCTGGACGAGGTGTAGAACAAAAAAGTGTTCTTTCATTTTTAACAGAAGAGCCAAATATTACATTTATTAGAGCAGCATCAAAAAGTGAGGCTACAGCTTTCATTATAGCATCAGCCAAACTTTTTCCAATAAATGAATCTCAGCGTTTTTTCTCCAGAGCATTAGTTGTGCATACCGAAGCAGCCTACAAGTTGGTTTCAACAAATTATGTTTCGTCTTTGATACTTATTCCTACGTTTGAGAACAAGTTGCCAATGTTCTCAGCGGTATCGAATAAACATCACGTGATAGTGCCATTGGGCGCAGATGATGATGACAATAAAGAATCGATGAACTTGCCTACGATAGACAGAGATGGTCAAATAGAGGCACTAAAAAATAGTGGTGTTGAGAAAGAAGATGCTGAGAAATTCTCAAGAGAATCTGGTCGAAATATTACAATCCTCAAAAAACTACTCGGCTTTCCTCACAACAAAACAAAATGGTTACAGGAAGAAGATGTACGTGAAATAATTCCAGCATTACTATTAGGCAGATGGAATGAAACCTTTGAAGGGGACGTTACATTATTGGAAAAGCTCTCAGGTCAAAAATATACAGATTATAAGATCTTGCTGAATAAATGGAAGAAATTTGAAGAATCGCCAATTATAAAAATTGGCGAGACTTGGCGTTTGACATCGCCTTTAGATTTATGGACAAACCTATCTTCCTATTTGACAGATCAGGATTTTAAAGATCTTCAAGATTGTTTTAAGCTTGCCTATAAAGAAGGTAATCCTATTGTGAAAATAGATGATGCAGATAGTTTTGCTGCAAGATTTAACCAAAAAAGAACCTACTCAAGCTGGTCTAGAGAAGGACTCGCACAATCTCTAATTTTAGTAGGACGATTGGGCAACAGTCTAAACGTTACTGAATATACCGAATGTCAAGATTGGGTAGATACCATAATTAACGATTTACTCGATGATGCCAGCAGCGAAATGTGGATTTCTTTAGACCGCGAGTTACCACTCATATCAGAAGCCTCTCCTCAAATTTTCCTTAATGCTGTAAAAAAATCATTGACCAAAGATGAACCTAAAATAATGGATCTGTTTAATGAAAAAAATGGATTTTTACATAAAACAAGCCATCATACAGGACTACTCTGGGCACTC
Organism: uncultured Dokdonia sp.; assembly: GCA_963922345.1. Classification (GTDB taxonomy): domain Bacteria; phylum Bacteroidota; class Bacteroidia; order Flavobacteriales; family Flavobacteriaceae; genus Dokdonia. Next base: position 2,693 of record CAWUIT010000080.1, read on the forward strand.
GAAAACTTGGCGTGGTTGCCAGAATATTTAAGGGATGTTAGTTTGATTTTACTGAAACTCTCAAGATTAGATCCTGGTGGCAATTTATCTAACAGGCCTATCAATAGCATCACAGAAATTTATAAACCTTGGCATTACCAAACATTGGCGTCTTTTGAGGATAGAATGGAAACTCTAAAAAATGTGACCCAACAGGAAAAAGAAAAAGGCTGGACATTATTGATACGAATGTTACCAAGCGGCAGTGGTGTAGCGCAACCTACCCATAAGATGCGATGGCGAATGTTTGATGTTGACACCAATATCAACCGAACTTATCAGGAGATTTGGAATACACATACTGCTATAGTAGAAATGCTAATTGATTTATTTGATTACGATGAAAATAAATTTTCGCAACTGATTAATGCTTCTACTAATTTAGGACCAAAAGACAGAAAAAGGGTTTTGGATTGGGCAGACGAAATGTATCCAAATGTGAAACAGGAAAAGTTTACAACTTGGGAAAAACTTAGAACCATTTTACATCGTCATAGGTCCCATCCAGATACAGATTGGGCTTTACCAACAGCTGATTTATCTCGCTTAGAAGATTTATATAACAATCTTGAACCCAAAGATGTCATTAAAAAATATATTTGGTTATTTAATATTCATCACATCGAGTTTTCTGAAGGTTTCAAGTATAATGAAAATGAATATGAAAAAAGATACGAGCAACTACAAAAGCGTGCTGATAAAGCAAGAACAAATGCTATTGAAAGATTTATTGAAATATTGGGTTTGAATGAAACTTTATCTCTAAGAAAAGAGATTAAAGAATACTGGGTTTTTGGCGAAGCTCTAGCCAAAGTAAAATTAAGCTCACATCAAATACAATCTATTTGTGAATGTCTTAATGACGAAGAACCTATCGTCCGGTTTATACACAGTTTTATGTATCATAAGTCTCTCATTGAGAGTTTTGAGTGGATAAAATCACTTTTTAATGAATTGCAAGAAAAACAATTCAGTGACAAAGCATTGTCTAATGTATTGATATCCTTAGGGCAAAATCAAGAATTGTGGGACTTTTTAGAAATACAAAAGCAAGAGGTTCAAGATAGCTATTGGAACAAAATGTTTCCTCGTTTTCACCACTTAGCTAAGGATGAAAAAGAGTACGGACTCAGAAAGCTTTTGGAATATAAAAGACACTTTTCAGTAATTGATGCAGCCTATCGTCATCCAGAGAAACTATCCAGTAATCTTTTGTTAGAAATCTTGAATAAAGCAGCGACTGAAGAAGCTTCTGAAAAAGGGAATTTTAAAACGCACGAGATAGATAGAATTTTTGAAGAACTGGATAAAAGAGATGATATTGAAAAATCGAAATTGATTCAGTTAGAATGGTTTTATCTTCCGTTATGGGATTCAATGAGGTCTCACAGAAGCCCAAAAAACTTAGAAGAAGAATTATCAACCAATCCAGAATTTTTCATTGAGGTTTTAAAATGGTTATACCTTCCTAAGAACAAAAAATTACTTAAGGAAGAAAGGAAAGATATCTCAGATGAAGCTGCTACCAACAGAGCAAAGCAGTCGTATCATTTAATGAATTCTTGGAAAAAAATTCCTGGGCTAAATGAAGATAATTCTATCGACGAGAAGATATTAAGAGATTGGATAAATACTGTCAGAGAACTGGCTGACAAAGCTGATCGCTTAGAAGTAGCCGATATGCAAATAGGTAAAATTTTGGCACAATTCCCTGAAGATAGTCCTGAATGGCCTAACGTAATCATCTTTCAGATAATTGAAGATATTGATTCAGATAGTCTTAATAGAAATTATTCTTCGGCAATGTTTAATAAAAGAAGTTTTACATCCCGAGGTGCATTTGACGGCGGTGAAATTGAAAGAGAAAAAGCAGCATATTTTAAGAAACTCGCTAACGATCATAAGGTCAAATATCCAAACACATCTAGAATTTTTCAAAATATGTCAAAAAGCTATATTCGTGATGCTAAAAGACAAGATGATGATGCAGAAAGAAGTAGATTAGAATATTAATTATAATAATCTTTTATTTTTCAAATAGGCACGCCAACTATACAGGAAACAATCTTACTATCTATATCCTGATGCAAAGGTGTATCCTCAATAATCGATTGAAGCTTTTCTAAATCGAAATTGATTCTTTTTATCTCTGTTTTCTTTTTAAGTTCGTTGAGATTAAACGATTGTCTATTTCTAAAATTACGCTCTCTTTTATCATCAAGGTATGGCTGAAGAAAGTCTATCCAGCTACTAGCAAATTCATCAAAATCTACAGCTTTGTTGGTTTCGCTAAAGAGTTTAAGCAACTGCCCGATAATTTCCTTTTCATACCTATCAATAAACCGCGACTTCAAACGACGTTGTAATATTTCTTTGGCAACCTCCAAAGCTCTTCGTTTTTTAGGAGGTAAAAGCTCTATCTCCTTTTTTCTCAGAATTTTAAGGTAATATTCTAAATGATGATTATTCCATTCTAGTTTTTCCTCTTTTCCTGAAAGTTCATTTCTTAATGCGCTACTTACTGCACCAAAATCTGTTAGAACAGTTTCTTTAGGTTCTAAATGAATAAAGTACCATTTAGGACTGTGTTTCTTATCACCACGTGTTGCAATAAAGCACCACGGTTGTTCACTTTTTAAAAAACTAACACCAACCTTAACTTGCGATTTTACATTTTTATATGCATTATATTCTTCTTCTGTGATTAGAGCTTTTTTGCCCTGTTTTAAATCTAATATGGGTTGAAAACTATCCTGTATACCTTCCCAACTTTCATCCAATTTTTCATACTGCTGATACTCGTTGATAATACCTTTAATATCATTATCAGTTGAAAATTTTCGAAACTTCAGCTCACTGGGGATTTCAAAATTGGATCCTATTGTATCCGTAACTAAATCACTAAGTGCATAAAGACGTTTATCACCTCGAAGAGAAAATGCTTCTGAGTCATTGGGCCAATACATTTCGATTTCTGGGATAGGAGTATCCATCCTATCAATACGACCAAATCGTTGCTCTACAATCCGAATTACACTAGGCAAGTCTAAAAGAGTAACCGCAGATGCTTTCTGCAGATCGACACCTTCAGACATTTTATCTGAACATAGGGCGATAATACGTTCATTATTTTCAGACTTCAAATTAAACTTATCAAGTACCTCTTCACTTTCTTTTACATTATCTCCAGAGGCTATTAAAACTTTCACATTTTCTGACTTTTGCTCAAGAATATGCTTCAAATAATAAAGGGTTATAATACACGTGTCAAAGGCAAGTGTTTTTCTATGGGTTTTTATCTGTCTCAATAACTCATTGGCTTTTCCCAGTTCTCTTTTTCCGCTAAGTTTTTTAACGAGATTTGCTATTTTTTTATAGTTAAGTAATTCCTCTTCGCAAGCTGCGACATATTCTTCTTGGTTGGTTATCCAAGATGGTAATTCACAATTTTTAAAATACGGACTGATAAAAGGCACAGTGCCTTTTATTATTAAGTCATTTATCTGATTAGTTTTTATCTTGTTGCTACTTAACTTTCTAGTCTTAAAACTTTTAAATTTTTGCACATCTTTTGCACCAATAATATGTTCCAGTAAAGCAATATTTGAAGATCTGAGTCTATGTCTTATAACATATATGGATAAATGCTTTGCAACATTGAGCCTATTATTGACATAACTTTGCCTTTTATCTTCTGAGATTTCAAATTTAGGTTTCGTTATTTTTTTTAAATAAGTAATACCTTTTAATTTCTTACATATTTCTGAGATCTGGTTAACAATCTCGATATCATTTTCTGTTTCTTCAGTATCGTAAACTTTTGGCACTTGATTGGGAAAACGACAGATATTACCAAGAGCATTTTTATATTTTTCTGGTTCTAGATCAATAAAATCATTAATACTTGATTTTGTGCGTCTCACCGTGAACCTACTGACGAAACCCTTTAATTTTAGAATATCTTCTGGCTTACTCAAATCTGGGCGCAGTCTTAAATTTTTGAATACCTCAAAACTTTCATCATCCAAATTATCTACATCCAACAGCTCAATGATTTTAAGTAAATCATCCACTTTTTTGTTTATAGGTGTAGCAGTAATAAGTAACTTAAAATCTGCTTTATTCTTACGAATAGCGATACTACGTTTTGAACTAACATTGAGATAATTATGTGCTTCGTCAATTGCTAAAATATTAGCGAGCTCAAGTTCTTTTTCAGCTTTTTTTAAGCTCTTTGCTTTTCCATTACTTAAAGTTCCATTTGATATTTGATTATTGGAGATTGTAGCGAGCTCACGAAATTCACCTTGCCATTTCTCTTTTACTAATGGTGGACAGACAATTATTGAATTAGCCTTTTCTTTTCTGCCATTCTCGTATAACCAACTCTCCAAGGCAAGTATAATGGTGGAACAAAGTTTTGTTTTACCTGCACCAGTTGGATCTGCTATGAGGACGTTAGAATTCTCTTGAAGAATATTCATAGCTTGAGCAAGTCCAGACCATTGTGTAGGCCATAGGTTAGCATTGTCCAAGCGAGACATCAGATTCTTATATTCTGACAACCAACCACCTTCTAAAACCTCCGAAATGGCTCGAGCCAAAGCATCTTTCCAATCTACTTGGGAAATTAAATTTTCAAGAAGATCAATGATTTGGGGATAAGGCTCTGCAAGATGAAAATAATTATCTGCCAAGTCTTTGATGCCCGAATATCTAAATTCATCATCACTTCTTAGCGTTCGATAATTAGATTCCGTTTGTTTCTTTAATCCGTTACTGCTAAAATTAGCCGAGCCAATCATTGCTGTCTCATCACCAACATATATTTTAGAGTGTAATTTATTGTAAAACTTTATTTCAATATTTCCAGATTTTATTTTTGAAATTAAGTTAATGATACTTCCACCTTGAAGAATAGATAGTCGCTTTTGTAACCAGTATTCAGCAATTTCTATATCAAGTGATTTAGTCCTATAGCGTTTTCTTCCTCTAAAATTTGGATCAAATCCTAAGACAATTTTTATCTTTTTATCCTTGGTGTATCGATCTGATTGGCCAAAACAATCTATTAGATAAGAAAGTGAGGTATAACCTGTAAGAACAGTAAAATTTTTAGACCGTTCTATATCTGGAAGAATGATAGACTCTACATTTCTATCTAAGTAATTTATAGGAAAATCTAATTGGTTAGGCCAATTATATAATGATTCCAACGGTATATCGAAGTCCATTGAGATCTGTCCGCTTGTCTTATTTTTATAGAATTCTTTACCCATTTATTGATGTTTATAATGAGCTACGGATAATTGTTATTCTACTTAAAACGTTTCTCAACCATTACTCTTTGAATAAATATAAAAGAGGAATCAAAATATATTGGCAATCAATTTAGAAAAAAGTGTACTAAATAAAAAGAGCTTTGAAGTAAAGTCGTTTAATTACAAGATAGTTAGCCTAAATATTTCCTACACAAAAGGATTTATTTCCGCCGAAGTCCCACTAGGATAGCCCCAAGCGATATACTGCGATTTCCCTTCATCCACATCCAAATGAACAAAAGTATTCCCAACGCCTATACGCTTAAACCCAACATCGCTTGCGACCATTACAAGATTATTTCTGACGGATTTTGAAGAGGCTTTAATATCTACAGCTTTGCAGTTAGGTACTTTATGAGAAGAATTGCGCACGCCACCTACTTTACGATTATGAGCTTCACTACGTGCACCAGAATTGATCCAACTAAAGATAGGATAACCAGTCTTTACAGATAGATTATATAACATTGCGATCAATCTTCTATCCATACAGTTTCCAGAACCAGGCGCATCTGGACTGTCAAAAATTGATAGATCTACGGCAATACCCTTACGTCGATACACATCAGATGTAGAACGGAACTTGCTGAATTTATAAGCTAAAAAAGCGCCACCCAAAAGTAGCGCCATCGTGCCTAAGCCTATGTATATATGCCCATTATCCTTAAATGCCATTAGCTTTTGTCTTTACAATTGCAAGGTTTCTTTTTCTGCTGACTTTCTTTATAGCGCAGGTATAAATCCGAACCTATTTTAATAGCACTCAACACCGTGAACGCGGCAAAAATATAATTGAGTGTTTTGCTTCCTTTATCGATGCCCATCACATATTCTTTTTATTGTAAAGCTGGATTTCAGCCTCCAGTTGTTCAATATATTTTTCAAGTTCAGTAATACGATCGCGCTGTTTGGTTATCGTTCTAGACATCGTGGCGTTTTTATTCTCCAGTTGGCTGATGCGCTTTTCCATCTTTTCAGACCATTGCACCCAGTTGGTAACCACACTATCGTTTGCCTGAGCGTTTAAGTGGCGTATCTCTGCATTTTTCAGTTTGCGCTGCACATTGTAATGCATAAGGATCTCTACCAACTTCCAAAAGCCGGTAGCGCCTAAAACAATCGCAACGATTTCATAAACATTCATAAGTTTGGTTTTTACGCTTAACCGCTTCACTCTCCCGATGGTCGTGAATCTCGCGAGCTCGATTTCGCGAAAGCGTATTTCATTTAAAATTCATCTGCTGGTTTTGGTTCATCTCGTGGAAACTCCTCTAATTCTCCACCACCGTTTCTAAAATTGACATAACGTAATGGAAGTTCAGCCAAGTAAGGATTCACGTTGAGCACTACGTGATCCTGATCGTCAACAAAAGTTCCGTACAAAAACAATCTGCCATTAGCATCTATCGCATAATTAAAAGTGTTTCCTTTTTCTGTCTGGCACAAACCATAATAATCAGACTGATCTACCACCAGTGGCGCTGGTAGGCTTACTTGCCATCCAGCAATCTCAAGCTGCTTAGGGCTACTTGCACGCAGTCGAATATCTTTCCCTACAACGAGATTACCATTGATAACCGAATATCGATTGCGCACAGGCGAGTGCAGTAAGCTTGGCCCAAGATGCTCGGGACGCACTTCTAAAATCTCTTGTGTATTTTCTACTGGCGCATTGTTTCCTTTTACAACACTATCGCTTTGATAACCCATAATTAATTAGCTATTAATATTCCTGAAAGTATGAGAAGTCCACCACCCAAAAGGATCTTATGGAACTTGCCTTGTTTCAGTTTTTTGTTTTTAAATTTTAGTTGATGTTCCAGAAACAAGATTTGCTCATTTCCATTTTCTGAAACCATCATTAGGTTGGTATTTTGCAATCTCACTCTGGATAGCACAGAATCTTTTTTAACCAGTAAACTGTCCTTCAGCTTCATTGAAAAATCAAGCTTTCTAATAATCGAATCTTGAAACTGAGCGCGCTCTAATCTTACGGCTATCTCACGAGATTGCTTTAGATTAAAACAGAAATACTTCTCAGTTTTTATGAGCTGTACTATCGGTTTTAAATCTTGCGAAATACAGAAACAGCTCTGCATCGCTATAACCAGAAATAGTAGTAATCTTTTCATTGAGACTTGTTTTTAGGTGGGAAATGGTAATTTTATTCTTGCTCAGTAAATTTGTCAAGCTATCTACCTGATTCTCTAAATCTGCAATTTCCAGATCTAGTGATTTGTTCTTTTTGAGCAACGTGCCATTTTTCTCCTTCCAATCGCTTGGTGTTCTCAGTTCATAACCATCTTCTAAAGGAATAATCACTTGAGTAAGCACAACTACAAGAACCACAAAAAAGAAAATGGCAAAAATGACTTTCCACTTATTCATCTTTTTCTGTCTTTTCAGGTTTGAATAGTCGGTTAATTAAACTTTCTAAAATGAGCTTATGAAATACTAGTGCAAATACAAAAGACTGCAAAAGCATCTCCACCTTATGTAACATCGTATCTCTAATAAAGTAGATGATAACGCCGTAGATGAATCCTACGATAAGCACTCGATAACGTGTTTTGATTTTTACGCCAGTCACGTCTGCAAGCCAATCGGTCACAGGTTTCTGGTTAAGGCCAAAGGCGATGATGATAAACGTAAAGATGTACGCCCAATCTAGGCTGGATAAATAGTGAACTAAGTGTTTTAAGATGTCTGTCATTTCAATTGTTTTTTAAGGGTTTCTTTAATGGTTTTAATATCTGCGGTAAGCAGGGATAATTGATGATTTGGGAACATATTCTTGGTCAAATGCGCTACCAAAACAATGGTCGCTCCAGACGCCAGTAATGCGATGATAATTTTTGTTAGTGTTTGATTGGTCATTGTGAGCGTAACCTCGGTTTTAATACCATCGTCATCTACAAGACTTGACACAATATCTTTAATACTTTTCCCCATTAGGATTGCTGGTTTTTAATAGGTTCATTCATATCTAGGGAATTAAATAGCGCT
>CAWUIT010000081.1:0-11027 GCA_963922345.1 uncultured Dokdonia sp.
AGAGACAAAGTTTTTGACCAAATAATAAAGATTTATAAAAGCGAGAAATACAAGACACTTGCCGCTTACAAACAAACTAAATAACAGATACTATGATTACTATACAAAACCTTTCAAAATCATATAATGGAGTTACCGTTCTAGACTTAAACGGCTTTGAAGTGCCCAAGGGTCAAGCTTTTGGCCTCGTGGGTAATAATGGAGCAGGTAAGACTACGTTATTTAGTTGCTTATTGGACCTTATACAGCCTTCTTCTGGTTATATACAAAATGGCGGAGTCAAGGTGCACGAAAGTGAAGCTTGGAAAACGTACACGGCCTCTTTTATAGATGAGTCCTTTCTCATAGGTTACCTTACGCCAGAAGAGTATTTTTACTTTATAGGCGATTTACGCGGTGAAAATAAAGCAGATGTAGATGCACTCTTAGCTACGTTTGAAGATTTTTTCAATGATGAGATTTTAGGTAAACGTAAATATTTAAGAGATCTCTCAAAAGGAAATCAGAAAAAGGTTGGTATTGTAGCAACCCTTATAGGGAAGCCAGAGGTCATTATTCTTGACGAGCCTTTTGCAAATCTTGACCCAACGACTCAAATACGATTGAAAGGGATTATAAAAAAAATGGCAGTAGATCGTGAAGTGACGGTTCTTGTATCTAGCCACGACTTGCAACACGTCACAGAAGTTTGTGAGCGCATTGTCGTTTTAGAAAAAGGAAATCTTGTTAAAGACATTATAACCTCTCCAGCGACACTCAAAGAGCTTGAAGCGTATTTCTCTGGGAATGAAATACAAATGGACGGTAGCGAGATTCTTTCATAAAAAATGATCGCTATACAGCGACCATTTTCCAAGTTCCCCAACTTTTCTCAATCTTCTCAGATTGAGATTGTAAATGTACCTAAGTTTTATTCTAGAAAAATTAGCTTCGATCAATTAATACCATCATTTTTTCAATAGCATTCACATTTTTTTGAATCTAGGCTAGTTAGGTTAAAACATAGCAGAGCAACACGCAACGTACTATAAAGCACGGAGAAATCTCCTTTTTCTCAAAAAGAAATGTATTTTTACAGGCTTTCATACTAAATATGGTAAATTAAAGTTCCTTTTAGTAAAATAATCAAGCTTTGAAATTATTCTTACAGCGTACTTTTTTAATAGGTGTTACGACATTATTGCTTGCAAGTTGTTCTCGTAAGAAGGACACCTTTCTAAGTCGCAATTATCACGCCGTTACGACAGAGTACAATACTCTATATAACGGTGGCGTAGCCCTGGAACAGGGAAAGAGTACTCTTGTAGAAACTTTTAATGATAATTATTGGGAAGTACTACCTATCGAGCGTATTGCCTTTGAGGAGAATACAGCCTTTGGAGATGAGAATCGAGACGCAAATTTTTTAAGAGCAGAGGAGAAAGCTATTAAAGCAATACAGCGCCACTCCATGAAGATTGATGGCGAGGAGCGTAACCCTCAAATTGATGAGGCGTTTATGCTTTTAGGTAAGGCTCGATACTTTGATCAACAGTTTGTACCTGCATTAGAAGCATTTAACTACGTGCTTGCTTATTATCCTAAGAGTAACAACATCGCACAAGCTAAAGTCTGGAAAGAAAAAACAAACATCCGACTAGAAAATAACGAGATAGCTATTGAAAATCTAGCTAAGATTTTCAAGGTTGAGAAAAAGTTAAGTGATCAAGATATTGCAGATGCAAAAGCAATGCTAGCACAGGCTTATCTCAATTTAAACAAGCCAGATAGTGCGCTTATTTATATTAAAGACGCTGCAGACTTAACGCGAAAGTCAGAAGAGAGAGGGCGCTATCAATATATAAAAGGTCAATTGTACAATCGCCTTGGGAAGCCAGATAGTGCAAACCTCGCCTTTCAAGAGGTTATCGATTTAAATAGAAAAATACCTCGCAAGTATCATATCAACGCGCATATAGAACAAATACGTAGTTATGATTATTCTCAAGTAGATACGCTAGCACTGAGAGAGCGCCTAGATAAAATGATCAAGAATCGAGAGAATAGACCTTTTCTTGATAAAATATACTATGCAAAGGCAGATTATTTTATGAAGGTAGGTAAAACCGACTCTGCCATAGCAAATTATAATAAATCGCTAAGGCAAAGCAGTACAGATGACTACCTTGTATCTAGAGATTACCTAGCACTAGCCGATTATAATTTTGAAGAGGCCTCTTATAAAATCGCTGGAGCTTACTATGATAGTGTATTAAGTAAGCTAGATAATCGCAGTAGAGAGTTTAGAGGGATAAAGAAAAAACGAGAAAACCTCACAGATGTTATTGACTATGAGAATCTCACACAACGCAACGATAGTATAATTGCGCTTGCAACACTCTCAGAGGATTCACTTACAGCCTATTTTACAAATTACATTGCTCAAATAAAAGCAAAAAAAGTTGCAGACTCAATAGCTCGCGTTGAAACGATACGCAATAAGGAATTTTTTAACGCAAATAATAGTAGCCGTAAAACTGCACAGGCTACACCAGGAGAATTTTACTTTTATAATGATGTAGCAGTATTGTATGGAAAGCAAGCTTTTGAGAGACGTTGGGGTAAAAGAAAACTAGCAGATGGATGGAGACTATCTTCAAGACAAACAGTACCTCTCAACGCAAGCTCACTACCGATAGCCTTAGATGCACCAGAAGAAGATGAGAAAGACTTTACCGTGGCAGATTATATTGCTACAGTCCCGCGGGAGCAGTCAAAAATTGATAGCCTTTTAAAGGAGCGTGACTTTGCTTACTTTCAACTAGGACTTATTTATAAGGAGAAATTTAAAGAGTATCCACTGGCAGCAGAGCGATTAGAAAAACTGCTTACCTTCAATCCTGATGAGAATCTGATTCTTCCAGCAACCTATAATTTGTACCAAGTGTATGAGGCCATGGACGCTTTCGCGAAAGCGGAAACCTATAAAAATCAGATAACCACAAAATATCCAGACTCACGGTATGCAAGTAGAATAAATAATCCCGACCAAGCACTTGAAGCAGATGCTGAGTCTCCAGAGCAAATTTATAAAGGACTGTATAAGAAGTTTCAGAATCAGCAATATGCGACATTAGTACCAGAAATCGATGAGCGTATTGACCAGCTCTACGGAGACCCTTATTTACCTAAGTTTGAACTGTTGAAGGCAACAGTACAAGGTCGTTATGAAGGTTATGAAGCCTATAAAAAAGGCCTAAGCTATGTGGCTCTTACATACCCACGTACCGAAGAGGGTAAAAAAGCGCAAAGTTTATTACAGAGTGCATTGCCTACAATGGCGTTTAACGGTTTTGATGATGAGGTATTATCAATTAATTATAAGATTTTATATCCCTTTCAAAACACCAATCTTCAAGCCGCTCAAGAGTTTGAACAACAATTAATTGAGAGTTTTGAAAAAGTAGGATATACTGAGTTTTCTACCTCGATAGATGTCTATAATGCAAATCAATCATTTGTAGTAATACACTTCTTAAGTAGTCGTGAGGAGGCAATGGGCTTAGTTGAGCTTCTAGCTACAAATAAGGATATTCTAATTTCAAGACCTAGTACAGTAATTGCGTCAGAAAATTATAAGATTATCCAGATGCATAAAAACTTTGATACGTATCAAGCGCAGACTACAGAATAATTTTTAAACACTTAATTCCTCCAACTCATGTTTTCAGATAATAAAAAGGGCAAAACACCAGATTTAAGTAACCAGCAGAATCGTATAAGTCTAGGTACTAAACTCAAGGGAGACGTTACCTCAGAAGGTGGTTTTCGTATTGACGGTGAGATAAGTGGCAATATCACGTCACCCAATAAAGTGGTGATAGGAAAAACAGGAGTTGTTATAGGGACTTTAATCTGTAATGATGCAGATATTGAAGGAAAGATAGAGGGTAAACTAGAAGTAAAAAACCTTTTATCTATAAAAAAAGCAGCCTATATAGAAGGAGAGGTCATAACTGGTAAACTTGCCGTAGAGCCAGGAGCAACATTTAATGCTTCTTGTATCATGAAAGGCAGTGTAAAAACCTTGAGTAACGATGCCAAAAAACAAGGAGGACGCTCCGCTTAGAAATTGGGTAAAATTTTCAACCATTGCTTTACAAATGGGAGGAACTATCTTTTTAGGCAACCTCTTGGGCGTTTGGTTGGATTCAAAATTTAATACTTCATACTTAGAAAGTATTTGTACGATGCTTGCTGTTTTTCTAGCAATGTATATCGTGATCAAAGCTGTCTTGCAACTCAATAAATGAGACTCACAAAGCGCATTTTCTTATACACAGCTATTGCAGCTATACTATTATTTCTGTCATATACACCACATAGTTATGTGCTAGAAGCTGCGGTTTCAAAATTGCCTTTTGATTTGATTAAGGTATATACATTTCAAGCTGCCGCTTCATTACTTCTCATAATTTCCTTCGATCTCATTGCTACGCTTTCAAAATCTTATAAAGATCAACTTAGTTTTTTATATCTAGGGGGTATGGCGCTTAAGATTGCGGCCTTTTGTATCGTATTTAGAGATCTACTATTTTCAAGCGTGAGCTTAACCAAGATGGATAGCGTTTCATTGCTCATTCCAATATTTATATTTCTATTTTTTGAAGTCGTAATAATTGTTAAAATTCTGAATAGAAGTACATAGTTTTGAAATAATTAAGAAATGTATTTTTTTTTCATGAAAATGAGTACTTTTGCACAGAATTTTAGGCGACGTTATTTATTGAAAATATAGGAATGAAGGTAGCATCAAAATCAATTACGCTTTTTACTTTATTACTTATTCTTTGTGTTCCATTTTACGCTTTCGCGAAAGCTGCACCTAACGCAGTAATCGAGGCTAGCAATGTAAAAGGAGGAGAAGAGGGAGATCCAGTTAATACTGATCAGGAAATCGATGAGTATATCCAGCATCACCTTCAAGACTCGCACGACTTTCATCTGTTTTCATATTTCTCAGAAGATGGTGAAGAACATCACGTAGGGTTCCCGCTTCCTGTAATGTTATGGGGTGAAAACGGTTTTACTGCATTTATGTCTTCTGCATTTCACCACGATGATGAGGGTGAGGTGATTGTAGAAAAGGGCGGTAGTCGTTTTGTAAAAAACCACGGCGTTATTTATGAGTTAAATGAGGGTGAGACAGAAGTTGTGATGGACGATGCGCACCACGCCATCAATGCGTCAAAGCCTTTTGACCTTTCCATTACAAAAAGTGTTTTCGGTATTTTAATCATCGGTCTTTTAATGATCATTTGGTTTTCAGGTCTTGCTAGACAATATAAAAAGAGACAAATTCCAACAGGTTTTGCGCGTGTACTTGAGCCACTAGTAATTTATGTGCGTGATGAGATTGCAAAACCTAACATTGGAGATCAATATAGAAGATTTACAGGGTATTTACTTACAGTATTCTTTTTTATCTGGATTTTAAACCTGCTTGGTTTAATGCCTTTTGGCTTCAATGTAACAGGTCAGATAGCAGTAACGGCGGCACTAGCAATTATAACGCTTGTTATATATGTAGCTAGTGGTAACAAGCATTTTTGGGGTCACATATTATGGATGCCTGGGGTGCCAGTACTTATTCGTCCTGTACTTGCTGTCATAGAGCTTGCAGGTACATTGGTAATCAAGCCTTTTTCATTATTAGTACGTCTTTTTGCAAATATCTCGGCGGGGCATATTGTTGTAATGAGTTTAATTGCCATAGGTATAAAGTATCAAGAGTCTATGACGGTACCTGGATCGCAAGCGTTATCTATTCTCTTGTCATTTTTTATCACCCTTATAGAAGTGTTAGTTGCATTCCTACAAGCTTATATATTTACAATGTTGAGCGCCTTATTTATTGGAATGGCGGTGGCAGATGAGCATCACGATGAGGTGCTGCACGATGAGGATGGAGAAGTTATAGAAGATACAGAGCCGGTGAGAAGAAATTTCACCTAATTAAAAAGTTTTTATTTGTTTAATTATTATTTATACACACTATTATGTCTTTAGCATTAGTACAACAAGCAGGAGAAATGATTTCTTGGGTTCCTAATTTAGTAGGAGCAGGATTAATCGTAATCGGAGCTGGTATGGGTCTAGGTCAGATAGGTAGAGGAGCAATGGAAGGTATTGCACGTCAACCTGAAGCATCTGGAAAAATCCAAACTGCAATGATTATTATCGCTGCACTTTTAGAAGGACTTGCATTTGGTGCACTTTTCTTAGGAAAGTAATCCAGAACAACCTTAATACGCAACCTCCTGTAACGGTTGGTTACAGGAGTTGCGTTTAATTAAACATTATATTATAGATAACTACTTATAGATGGAACAGTTATTAGACAATTTTTCACTTGACCTGTTTGTAAAGCAAACTATACTTTTCTTATTGCTCATTTTCCTTATGGTAAAATTTGCATGGAAACCAATTATGACCGCTCTTAATGAGCGTGAAGAGGGTATTCAAGGAGCACTGGATGCTGCCGAAAATGCAAAGAAAGAAATGGCAAATTTACAGGCAGATAACGAGAAGCTCTTAAAAGAAGCGCGCGCAGAACGTGAACTTATGCTTAAAGAGGCTCGTGAGATGAAGGTGAAAATGATTGATGATGCAAAGGTTGAGGCCAAAGTAGCTGCAGATAAAATGATCTTGCAAGCACAAGCCGCTATTGAAGCAGAACGTAAAAGTGCTATTGCAGACCTTAAGGGTCAGGTAGCAGCGTTGTCTGTAGAAATTGCAGAGAAAGTTGTAAAAAGTGAACTTTCAAATAAAGGAAAGCAATTAGAACTAGTTGATGAAATGTTAAGCAACGACGCTACTTTAAATTAAAGTGTGGTTGTAAACATTTCAAATAAAGGAGTTTAACAAAGTAGTTCAATGAGTAGAGCAGCAATACGATACGCAAAAGCAGTACTAGATCTTGCAAAAGATAATAACTCTGTTGAGGCCGTTTTAAATGATATGAAGTCTGTGAGTACCACACTTAATGGTAGTAAGGAACTTCGTAACGCGTTAAATAGCCCTATAATCAAAGCAGATGATAAGAGAGCCGTATTACGTCAGGTTTTTACAGACGGTACTAAGGAAACTCTTGGCTTGATAGATGTTTTAGTAGATAACAGTAGAGCTGCACTTTTAGGAGATGTAGCGCAAAGCTTTATTACTGAGTATAATAAAAGTAATAAAATAGAGGAAGCAACAGTAACAACAGCTGTAGCCCTTACCCCAGAATTGGAACTCAAAGTTTTGTCAAAAGTGACAGAACTTACAGGTAGTACCAATATCACATTGACTAATGAAATCGATGAGAGTATCATTGGTGGATTTGTATTAAGAGTTGGCGATACACAGTATAACGCCAGTATCGCTAGTCAATTAGGTAGATTAAAAAGAGAATTTTCGAATAGTTTATAATTAAATGCACGCTTTGCAAAAGCGTACTATAAATAGTTAAAAATGGCAGAAGTTAAACCAGCAGAAGTTTCGGCAATCTTAAAGAAACAACTTTCAGGTTTTGAAGCAACGGCTTCCCTTGACGAAGTAGGAACAGTATTAACCGTAGGTGATGGTATCGCTCGTATTTACGGCCTTGCAAATGCACAGTATGGTGAGCTTGTAGAGTTTGAGAGTGGTCTTGAGGCTATCGTTCTTAACCTTGAAGAAGATAACGTAGGGGTGGTACTTCTAGGAGCTTCTACAGAAATTAAAGAAGGTGATACTGTAAAGCGTACACAACGTATTGCATCTATTCAAGTAGGTGAAGGTATCACAGGACGTGTAGTTAACACCCTAGGTCTTCCTATAGATGGAAAAGGCCCTATCGCAGGTGAGACGTACGAGATGCCATTAGAGCGTAAAGCGCCAGGTGTTGTATTTAGAGAGCCAGTAACAGAGCCATTACAGACAGGAATCAAGTCTATTGACGCGATGATACCAGTAGGTAGAGGACAGCGTGAGCTTGTGATTGGTGATCGTCAGACTGGAAAGTCTACTGTATGTATTGATACGATCCTTAACCAAAAAGAATTTTACGATGCTGGTGAGCCAGTATACTGTATCTATGTAGCTGTAGGTCAGAAAGCATCTACTGTGGCAAATATTGCACAAGTACTTGAAGATGCTGGGGCACTTGCATACACAACTATAGTAGCAGCAAATGCATCAGATCCAGCAGCAATGCAGGTTTATGCACCATTTGCAGGAGCAGCAATTGGAGAGTATTTTAGAGATACAGGTCGTCCAGCATTAATTATTTATGACGATTTATCAAAGCAAGCAGTTGCATACCGTGAGGTTTCACTACTTCTTCGTCGTCCACCGGGACGTGAGGCATATCCAGGAGATGTATTTTACCTACACTCAAGATTGTTAGAACGTGCTGCAAAGGTGATCAACGATGACGAGATTGCAAAAACAATGAACGATCTTCCTGATAGTTTAAAACCTATCGTAAAAGGAGGAGGTTCACTTACGGCACTTCCTATTATTGAAACACAAGCAGGTGACGTATCAGCGTATATCCCTACTAACGTGATTTCGATTACAGATGGTCAAATCTTCCTCGATGGTGATTTATTTAACTCAGGGGTACGTCCAGCAATTAACGTGGGTATTTCTGTATCACGTGTGGGAGGTAATGCGCAGATTAAGTCTATGAAAAAAGTATCTGGTACACTTAAGCTAGATCAAGCAGCTTTCCGTGAATTGGAGGCGTTTGCAAAGTTTGGTTCAGACCTTGATGCCGCAACCTTAAATGTAATTGAAAAAGGAAAGCGTAACGTTGAGATCCTTAAACAAGCAGAAAACACACCGTATACAGTAGAAGATCAGATTGCAATTATTTATGCAGGGTCTAAAAACTTATTACGTAATGTTCCTGTAAATAAGGTAAAAGAGTTTGAGACTGAGTACATAGAGTTTTTGAATGCTAAGCATAGAGACATTCTTGACACTTTAAAAGCAGGTAAACTTACAGACGAGGTGACTGATACATTAGTAGCAGTAGCCGCAGATCTATCAGCTAAGTATAATTAGTAGTATTTCGCTTTCGCGAAAGCAAATTATTAATAACCCTTAACAAGAGCGCCAATGGCAAATCTTAAGGAAATAAGAAATAGAATTTCATCCGTATCTTCTACGATGCAGATTACCAGTGCTATGAAAATGGTATCTGCTGCAAAATTGAAGAAAGCGCAGGATGCTATTACAGCAATGCGACCCTATTCTGATAAGCTTACCGAGCTTTTACAGAACTTGAGTGCAACCTTAGATGCAGATTCTGGAAGCAAACTAGCTGAAGCTCGTGAGATAAAAAAAGTTTTGATTGTAGCGATCTCTTCAAATAGAGGGCTAGCTGGAGCTTTTAACTCTAATATTATTAAAGGAGCACAAGCACATATTGATGCTCACTATGCGGGTAAGGAAGTACACCTTGTAACTTTGGGAAAAAAGGCAGATGCTATTCTTAAAAAATCATTTAAAGTGGTGACTAATGATAATGCCATATTTGACGATTTGACCTTTGAAAATGTTTCTGTAATCGCAGAGCAGTTAATGGATAGCTTTGAGTCAGGCGAGTATGACAGAATAGACATCATCTATAATAAGTTTAAAAATGCCGCTACTCAAATTGTTACAACAGAGCAATTTTTACCTATTGTGGCTACCAAGCAAGAAGAAGCTACACAGACAGCAGATTATATCTTTGAGCCTTCAAAAGAAGAAATAGTTGAGGGATTAATACCTAAAGCATTAAAAACACAGCTTTTTAAAGGAATCAGAGATTCTGTAGCCTCAGAGCACGGTGCACGTATGACAGCGATGCATAAAGCAACAGATAACGCTACAGAGCTTAGAGATGCATTAAAATTACAATACAACAAAGCGCGTCAAGCAGCGATTACTAACGAGATCTTAGAGATCGTAGGTGGTGCAGAAGCGCTTAATAATTAATTGTTCAAGTAAGTAGATTACCATCTACGCTTTTTGAGAGTCAGTATTTATTTTAAATCCCAATCTATCAAATAGATTGGGATTTTTAGTTTGATAAATGTATGATCTATGTAAATTACAGCCTGCTATAGTTTCAAGGGCAAGCTATAATTCAATATATAATTTCTATGCAAAAACCATGGTTACTTATACTTTGCTTTTTATTAGTAGCATCAGTGGGTATAAGTCAATTTTCTAATAACGACAAATTATTGAGCGTTACCGTTGCTCCTTATCCAACAGAATCACTTGATCAAGAAGATTTTGGTATCATTGTAAAAGCAGATGTGGAGTTCTTCTTAGCAAATAGACTATCACTAGTAACCAGTGCATTTTACTCTAGCAATACGGCCTTTAAAAACGCTAGTGGCTTATCTCTCAATGCGTATGGAATCGTGCCATCATTACAGTACTATATATTAAATAAAGAAAGGTTGTCTTTGAATATCTTAGCAGGATATGGTTTTGGTTTTACAGACCGAACGATAAATACAGCACAAAATAGTGCTATGACTATTGTTACACTAGGTGCTGGTATTACTTATAAGGTGAGTGAGCGCTTATACGCAAAACTGCAAATACCTTATTTTAAAGCTCAGAATATATCGTTTGATTTTACAGAGGTAGAGGGTACTGCCCCCTTTTTGGGATTGAGCTATAGATTGTGAGTTTGAGATAGACGTATCTTTATGGCAAGCGTTTTGTTACTACGACCTTAAAACACCTATTTTCATGTATAAATTTCTTTCTCTTTTAAGTCTTTCAGTGCTTATAATGTTTTTAACGCAATGTAAGACCACAAATAATTTAGACACCCAGGATCCAATGACACTTTCAGCACCTGAATTTTCAAAAGTTCCAGCATATTATAATACGTATGTTTCTGGACAAGAGAGTGGAGGTTCTGGAATTGAATTTTATCTAGAAGTCACGCAACTCGCAGAGGGAGTGAAGCTAGAGAACCTATTTTTTCGCGAAAGCGTAGGGAAGTTAATGAT
>CAWUIT010000082.1:0-11017 GCA_963922345.1 uncultured Dokdonia sp.
AAAAGGGAATAGGCAATAAAGAAGGGTATAATATATATGGCTTTATCAATGATTAAAAATAATGCAATGATAAGGAGTTGAAAGCCTAGTCCAAAGGTGGAGACTAGAGTCATCAACCAATTAGGTGGTATAGTTCCCTGTGAAGCATTAGGATCTAGTTTGTATATAATTGCATCAAAAGATCCGTAAAGTATTCTGTAAATTTTATAAAGCACAGTTACTGTCGACTGTTTTTCATTTGGGAGTGCTGTAGGAATGCCTTTTTCTATTATCCTACTGGTCGTATCTCCATCCAGCTTGTTTCTCAAAATTACATAATAGTAGTTGTATAATGTTCCTTGCAATTGCACTCCTAGAAGTGCTATAATAGCAATCCAAGGGCTGGAGTTAGTAATATAACTTATGGTTAGAAATAAGATAATATTTAAAAGTATATCAGATATAGAATCGAGATATCTCCCTGTATAAGAAGGCGTATTCTTTATGCGTGCAAGCTCACCATCTGCAGCGTCAAGTATAGACTTTAAGATTAGAAATAGTGCGCCTAAGGCGTAGTAACCTTTAATTATACAGGCTATTGCTATTAATCCACTTAAAACAAATGCATACGTCACTTGTACAGGAGTAACTTTTGTGTTTTTCAAAGATGTAGCGATAAGCCTGGCTGGGCGCCTACCATAATCAGAAAGATCAATAAATTTTTGGTCTTGGGGTAATTTTGACATATAACTCTAGGTAATAGCATTTTTAAAAACCTAGTAGGAATATTTAAAACAGCAATTGAGATGGCAAATATAATAAGAAGGATGGTTGCGCTTTCGCGAAAGCGAGAATTATCTATTTATTTCTTTAGTAACATAAGGGTAGATGGAAAGCATTAGAAAAATAAGCATCCCTAATACAGTTGCAATTGAGATGTAACCAAATAGAGCATCTAGCGAAAATAAAACAACCACGATAGGTTGCAGAACGCCAAATATGATAAGTATTACGAGAAGTGCAAACGCGATATTAATGATTCTAGGTACAGCTCGTACAGATTGAAGTGTGAGTGTTAATAATTGCGGTATGACCTCCTCAGACAAGTGCATTCCTAATTTTGATAGAAGCTCCTCACTAAAGCCCATATCTTGATAGCGAATGGTGTCTAACTCAACGGCATATTTTAAAATCTTGTCTTGATGTCGCTCATAAATGCGTTGTACGTCGAGCTCATCCTTAAATTGATTGTACTTAAACCCAAAATAGTGGTTCCAGCCCATACCTACCTTATGTTCAGTCCATTTTTTGAGCATCCGCACATCGTACTCCTTAGGATTCATATAACCATCTACTTTACTCTTTGTGGGATCATTGAGAAGGAGTGATTTTGTCTCGAGATATAAAACCTCTGTCTCACCATATCGATCCTTTTCTTCTATGTATTCTAGAGCAAGTTTTGATCTTCCTTTATAAAATTCTTTTACTTGAAAATAATTGAGGTTTGAGAATTCTTCGTCTATGTATTCTTTGAGACCTGGAGACCACACCTTAGAACGTACGAGAATATCTGCTATATCCCTGAAGTAATGTACCTGTTGCGTTAACTTTTGAATATCCTGACCAAGTGTGTTGCCCTTATATCTAAGCTGTGTTGTTTTTGAAAGTATAAATCCTAATAGAATGACAATAAGTAGTACACTTATTACCGTAATTAAATATAGTATTGTAGTAAGCTGGGGTTTATTTTCCTCTGGAAGATAAAGGAACAAACCAAGCACAATAGCAACGGCTCCACAAACGCTAAAAAGCGCTGGAATAAAGGGCACTACCAACTTGACAAAATTACGCAATTTTATCTAACCTTTTGATTAATAATAAGTTGGGCCCTTTATCTAAACTAAAGATTCGGGAAACAAATAAACAATTAATAATTGGATTTACAAAACACTATAAGTAGCTGTATTTAATCGTTTTAATGAGTGATTTGAACGATTTTTTATGCAGAAATTTAAAACTAGCTTTCATTAACAAAAGCTACACTATGACAGGCAACAATGGCTGCTGTTTCTGTACGTAATCTACTGTTTCCTAAAGTCACTGGAATAATGCCACATGTTATAGCCCTATCGATCTCAGATAGTGAGAAATCTCCCTCTGGCCCAATAAGTATGGTTATATCTGTTTTAGGACGGATGACGGACTTAAAGGATTTTCTATTTAACTCTTCACAATGGGCTATATAAGAAGCACCACTACATTTTTTGATAAAATCATCATATATAGTGAGTGCATTGAGCTTGGGAAGATGAAAATGTAGTGACTGCTTCATAGCACTTTGAATGATCTTTAGGAAACGTTCTTCTTTAATTACTTTTCGTTCACTATGATCACAAAGTATTGGCGTTATCTCTGTCACACCGATCTCCGTGGCTTTTTCTAAAAACCATTCAAAACGATCATTAAGTTTTGTAGGAGCTACCGCAAGATGAAGTTTGTAATTTCTGGGCTCAGAGTAGGTGTGATTTGTAATTTCTAATTTACATTTATTATGATTTGCATCTATAATAGTTGCCTCAAATAAGTATCCGCAGCCATTGGTTAGATGCACTGTATCACCTGTATTCTTCCTTAAAACCCGTATGATGTGCTTACTTTCATCCTTTGGAAGTGTATAATGTGTACTCTCTTTGGAGAGCGTTTTATTATAAAATAGTTGCATTATTGAATTTTGAGTCTTGACTGCGCAATTACGTTTTGATCTACATACGTGAATTGATCTTCTAATTCTTGATATTTCAGATACCCAACAATCCCTATCATCGCAGCATTATCTGTTGTGTATTGAAATTTTGGTAAATAGGTTTTCCAGCCGTATTTAGATTGTGAGTCTTGTAGTGCAGTTCTAATACCACTATTTGCAGATACACCACCGCCTATAGCTATTTCTTTTATACCTGTCTCTTTAACTGCTTTTTTAATTTTATCCATTAAAATGTTTACAATAGTGTATTGGATAGAAGCACAAATATCATCGCGATGAGTATCTATAAAATTGGGATTTGCATCGAGCTGTCGTTGCACAAAATAGAGTATTTGCGTTTTAAGACCACTAAAGCTGAAATTGAGACCATCTACCTTAGGCTTTGTAAAAGGAAAGGCCTTTGGGTTACCATCCTGAGCATATTTATCAATCAAAGGTCCACCGGGATAGGGTAGACCTAAAATTTTTGCGCTTTTATCAAAAGCTTCTCCCACAGCATCATCTATAGTCTCACCTATAACTTCCATTTTAAAATAGTCATCCACTCTTACAATTTGCGTATGTCCTCCAGAGATGGTTATTCCCAAGAATGGAAATTGTGGTTTGTCATACCCTGGTTCATCGATAAAATGGGCTAGAATATGAGCCTGCATATGATTAACATCTATAAGCGGGATGTCTAACCCTAAAGCAAGAGACTTTGCAAATGAAGTTCCTACAAGCAGAGAACCTAACAATCCAGGGCCACTTGTAAAGGCGATCGCATGTAACTGTTTTTTATCGATATTTGCCTTCCGCAATGCAGCCGTGACAACTGGCACTATATTTTGCTGGTGTGCACGTGAAGCAAGCTCAGGAACGACCCCTCCATATTCTTTGTGAATCTCTTGGTTTGCAACAACATTAGACAGTACCTTGTCGTTGTGTAAAACAGCCGCTGCTGTATCATCACAAGAGGACTCAATAGCTAGAATATATGTAGAGGGATGGTCTGTTTTCATTTGGTATATGTATTGCAATAGTATGACAAAGTTAAAATATTAAGCCCTATCAAGAAATTTAAAAAAATAGCTCTTCGTGTCCTTATTGGATTACTCTTGCTTTTTGGGCTTATTTTTTTACTATTCTCTCTTCCCAGCGTTCAAACCTACGTGGCAAAAAATGCTACAGAGCGCATAAATACTAAATATGGCACCAATATCTACCTCGACCGAGTAGGTCTAAAATGGAATGGTGACGTCTTAGTCAAAGGTACCTTGATTAGAGATCATAAAAAAGACACGATGATCTACGTTCGAGAGCTGGCGACAAGCCTCTTTAGCGTTCAGAAGTTTTTAGATAGCAATATGGAGCTTGGTGATATTTCACTAGATGGAGTAAAATTCTATCTCACTAAATATCGAGGCGACAAGGCAGATAACATTACGTTGTTTTCTAAAAGATTTGCAAACCCGAATGCGACTGGCGGAAATAGGTTTTTCTTAAGTTCTGATGATGTGCAAATCTCAAATGGTCGATTTATGTACATAAATGAGGAGCTAGAAAATGCGCTAGTACTCGATTATCAAAACTTTTCAACAGATTGGGAAGATTTCAAAATTGATGGTTCTACAATAGATGCCCATATTTCGGCATTAGACTTTGATGCGATAAGAGGATATCAAATAAGGTCACTAGATGGTACTTTTCACTACGACCCGGATTTGATATCACTTCAAAATTTTAGATTGTCTACAGATCACTCAGCAGTTGAAGGGTCAATAACTTTAGACACCTCAGATGGTGCACTAGACGATTTTAATACACTGGTGGAGGTGGAGGCCGCTTTCGCGAAAGCGGATATATCAACAAATGATATAAGACCATTTTATAAAGGGCTCGCCCCCGATATCACACTTTCTCTGGAGGGTGACGTCACGGGTTACTTAAATGATTTTAGAGTTCCAAATTTGCACTTACGTGGATTGAATAACTCCACAATTGCTGGTGATGTGACATTTGAAGGACTTGTTAAAGGGGATAATTTTGAAATAGCGGGTCGTTACAATCAGGCAGAAACAACCTATTTTGATTTAAAAAGGCTTTTACCCGAAGTACTCTCTACATTACCTCCTGAGATGGCTAAACTGGGCAAGCTATCTTTTACTGGCTCAAATAGTGTTACACCAAGCACGATCGTGACAGCAGGCTCTATTAACTCTAATCTTGGAGGTGCTAATGTAGATTTGATTTTGAGGGGATTAAGCGATGCTTCTAATGCGGGGTATGAGGGTAATGTAAAATTCAACAACTTTAATATCGGTAAACTGCTGGGTGATAAAAACCTAGGAAGCGTATCTCTAGACCTAGATGTAGATGGTCAAGGATTTATACAAGATAATCTTAATACGAAGCTTTCTGGGACTATATCGAGCGCTTATTATAATAATTATACGTATAAGGATATTACAATTTTTGGTAATCTAAAAGCGCCTGTTTTTGATGGTGAAATTATATTAAATGATCCCAATGCCAAAGGAACTCTCAATGGCTTAATTGATATTTCTAAAAAAATAAATAGTTACGACCTCGAAGCTCAGATTGATTATGCAAATTTAAAAACGCTCAATTTTGTAAATGACAGCATATCGATTTTAAAAGGCAATGTGGTTGTTGATATGAAGGGTACGGGCATTGAAGACGCCTTTGGAAGAATTTCCTTTGAAGATGCTAGTTATACAAATAAGAATAATGAATACACATTTAAAGATTTTGAAATCACATCAAAGTTTGATGCTCAAAATATAAGAACTATAGATATAAACTCTACAGAGATTATAAGTGGTGAGGTGCGGGGTAAATTTAAATTTGATGAGGTTGTTCCTTTGTTTAAGAATGCGATAGGTAGTCTTTATACTAATTATAAGCCTGAGACGCTCACTGAAAATCAATTTATGGATTTTGAGTTTACAATTTATAACAAGATTGTAGCCATTTTTGTTCCAGAACTAGATTTTGAACCCGAAACCATCATTCGCGGAAGCGTAGTCGCAGACGATTCGCAGTTTAAACTCACGTTTAAGTCTCCAAAAATTGACGCCTTTGGGTATATGGCTCAAGATATTGAAGTGCGAGTAGATAACAAAAATCCACTTTTTAATACCTATGTAGCTGCAGATAGTGTAAATGCTGGATTTTATGCAGTGTCAAATTTTAATTTGATCAATGTTACGCTCAAAGACACGCTATTTATGCGATCAGAATTTACAGGTGGCAAGCGCAATGATGACGAATTTGACTTATCGCTTTATCACACAATTAATGAAGAGGGTAATTCTGTGCTAGGTTTTAAAAAATCAAAAATTATTTTCAAAGAAAGTCCTTGGTACATTAACGAAGTAAATGATAAAAAGAATAACGTCGTTTTTGATAACAACTTCAAAGATGTTGATATAAACACGTTAGTGCTAAGTCATAAAGATGAGCGTATAGATTTGAGAGGCCAACTTAGGGATTCTACTTATAAAGATATCAAGGCCAATTTTAAAAACGTTGATCTTGCAAAGGTGACACCAGATTTGGATAGTTTGGATTTGGGCGGTCGTATAAATGGAGAGCTAGATGTTCTACAGAAAAATGGAGCTTACTTGCCTAACTCATCTTTAGCTATTAAAGACTTCTCCGTAAATGGTACTAACTTAGGTCAATTAGACTTGAATGTGAGGGGTAATGCTACACTTTCTAAATATGATATCCAATCACGATTAGAGCGTAATGGCTTGAAGTCACTTACAGCCGTAGGAAGTATTGATGCGACAAGCTCAGTCCCTAAGATTGATATGGAAGTCGGATTAAAAGACCTAGATCTTAGTCCATTCAACCCTCTTGGTAAAGGGGTCATAGATGAGATTAGGGGGTATGCTAGCGGTAGCGCAAGAGTCATAGGGGATTATAGAAATCCAGACATAAATGGAAGACTTACCTTAAATGATGCGGGTATTGCTATACCTTATCTCAATGTCAATTATGATTTTAAAGGAATCTCAAATGTGCGTTTAAATAAGCAACAGTTCATTTTTGAAGCTGTCCAACTAGAAGATAAAGCGTTTAAGACATTAGGAGCTCTTAATGGTACTATAAGCCATAAATCTTTCAGCAACTGGAAACTTGATTTGGGCATAAGTGCTACTAGAATTGCAGTGCTTAATACAGAAGAAGATCTAGAATCATTATACTATGGAGCTGCTTTCCTTGAAGGAGAAGCTTTTATAAAAGGTCCCACAGATAATCTCGTGATTGATGTGATAGGAGAAACAGCCAGAGGTACAGAGTTTAAAATTCCTATTGATGATTCTGAGGCTTTGGGTGATATATCTTATATAAAATTTTTAAGCCCAGAGGAAAAGGCCGCAAAAATTAGTGGTGAAGAATTATTGAATGAAGCGCCCAAAGGACTCTCAGTAAATTTTGATCTCGATATTGATACAGATGCAGAGATTGAGGTTGTCGTAGACAAAGTAAACGGGAGCGTGCTCAGAGGTAGAGGTGTGGGGCTACTACTCATTCAACTAGATACAAACGGTAAATTCATAATGAATGGTGACTTCTTAGCAACAGAAGGAGTTTTTGATTTTCGCTACGGTGGATTTATAAATAAGGAGTTTATCTTACAACAAGGTGGTTATATAAGTTGGGATGGAGACCCTGCAAAGGCGAGTCTTGATGTAGCTGCTATCTACAGAACCCAAGCAAATCCTAGCACATTACTTGAAACCTCTACCGTTAATAGAAAAATACCGGTCAATGTTATAATCAATCTTGATGGAGAGCTATTAAAACCAGAAATTACGTTTGACATTGAGTTCCCAGGAGCAGGCAGCACAGTTACATCGGAGCTAGAGTTTTTGTTACAAGATCGTAATGCTAAAGAGCTCAATGCGATCTCACTTGTATCACAAGGATCATTTCTAAGTGCTGCTCGAGTAAATACCGCGGCTGCAGCTGTAAACAATTTATTAGAAACCACATCATCCATCTTATCTGGCATCCTTTTTAATGATGACGATAGTATTTTTGATGTAGGGATTGATTTAGTGCAGGCAGAAAGAGATCCTACGCTCGATGTTCAATCTGCGGGTAGGGTAGGGGTTACTTTATCTACTCAAATATCAGAGCGAATTTTAATAAACGGGAAAGTAGGAGTTCCTACTGGGGGAATAAGTGAGAGTGTCATTGTAGGTGATGTAGAAGTAGATTTCCTTCTTAACGAAGATGGAACACTAAGAGCAAAAGTATTTAACAGACAGACAGATATTCAATTTATTGGGGAGACAGAAGGATACACACAAGGCGTAGGTCTATCTTACGCAGTAGATTTTAATACTTTTAAAGAATTACTAAGTAAGATCTTTAAAGGCAGAGTAGAGGAGGCTCTGGAGCAAGTAAAAGGAGAAGAGGATTTGCCAAAAAAAATCGCACCCTCTGGTGTCGAGTTTAACTAGGTCACAAGACTTAAGCTGCCATTCTAGAATTACTTATTTTAATTTAATGTCACTATAATTATTTTTAGCAATCTAACTGTGCTTTTTTCAAAACTTCGAAGGGAGTGTCTTTTATGGTGCTATTTATAGCTGTCTACTTTATCCTCTACAAAAGTTTTTTAATTTATTCCTATTCAATGATAATTGAGAGAAACGATCATTTTATTCATAGAAATTTTTAAGTAGATATTCGCTTTCGCGAAAGCGTAACCTTCTAATTTTTGCTCCTTTTTAAGCATAATTTTGAGAATACCAAAAAACTTGTCAAACGAAAACGTTTGAAATTGCTAATCCTTTAAAATACCCTAGCTTTCATTGATTTTTCTACGTTAAGTTTCCTAAATTTATTTTTTATTTCTGTTTTTATGACTAAAAAAATCGGCAAAATTGCAGTGATGACTTCTGGAGGTGATGCTCCGGGTATGAATGCTGCTGTTCGCTCAGTAGTACGAACTTGTGCATATTATAAGATTGATTGTATAGGTATATACAGAGGTTATGATGGGATGATAGAGGGCGACTTTGTACCACTAGATGCTCGAAGTGTACGTGGTATTATCAATAAGGGAGGAACGTTTTTAAAGTCGGCAAGATGTCAACGTTTTAGAACTAAAGATGGCAGACAGATAGCCCATAATCAAATGGTGATGGCGGGTGTTGATGCGCTTGTGGTGATAGGTGGCGATGGTACTTTTACAGGTGCGTTACATTTTAATGAAGAATTTGATTTTCCTGTAATAGGTATTCCAGGAACTATAGATAATGACATAAGCGGCACAGATCGCACCTTAGGATATGATACTGCACTTAATACAGCGGTAGAAGCCATTGATAAAATACGTGACACAGCTCACTCTCACGATAGGCTTTTCTTTGTGGAAGTAATGGGTAGGGACGTAGGCCATATAGCCCTTAATGCAGGGGTAGGAGCAGGAGCAGAAGAGATTTTAATCCCAGAAGAAGATATGGGAATAGAGCGCCTAGTAGAATCCTTAAATCGATCTAAACTTTCTGGTAAATCGTCAAGTATTGTAGTCGTTGCAGAGGGTGATAAAATAGGGAAGTCTGTTTTTGAACTTAAGGATTATGTAGATGAACATATGGAAGGTTATGACGTGCGCGTTTCTGTTTTAGGACATATGCAACGTGGAGGGTCACCTACATGTTATGATCGCGTACTTGCAAGTAGAATGGGAGTAAAAGCAGTAGAATCATTACTAGCTGGTGAGAGTAATTACATGGTAGGGTCCATACACGATAAAATGGAACTCACACCACTTGCCGAAGCGATCAAAGGAAAAAGTAAAATCAATAAAGAATTAATCCGTGTGTCAGAAATAATGACCACATAATCATAAATGTAAAGACATGGCAAATTTAAAATTAGGAATTAACGGTTTTGGACGTATAGGACGTATCGTATTTAGAGCGACTGTAAAGCGTGATAATGTAGATGTAGTTGCAATAAACGACCTTCTAGATGTAGAGCATCTTGCATATCTTTTAAAATATGATTCTGTACACGGCCGTTTTGATGGGACAATTGAGGTTAAGGATGGTCACCTCGTTGTAAATGGAAAAACAATTCGCATTACTTCTGAGCGCGATCCTAAAAATCTAAAATGGGATGAAGTAGGCGCAGATGTGGTTGCAGAGTGTACAGGTATATTTACAACACTAGAAACCGCACAGTATCACATTGATGGTGGTGCAAAAAAGGTTGTAATCTCAGCACCTTCTAAAGATGCACCTATGTTTGTTATGGGAGTAAATGATGGAGATCTCACGGCAGATCATACCATAGTTTCAAATGCTTCTTGTACAACAAACTGTTTAGCTCCTATGGCAAAAGTTATTGAAGACAACTTTGGTCTAGAAGAAGGTCTAATGACTACAATCCACGCGGGTACATCTACACAGTTTGTAGTAGACGCACCTAGCCGTAAAAATTACCGCTTAGGTAGATCTGCACTTAATAATATAATCCCAACATCAACAGGAGCTGCAAAGGCAGTAGGAAAAGTACTTCCAGCAGTAGATGGTAAACTTACGGGAATGGCCTTTAGAGTGCCTACAGCAGATGTATCTGTAGTAGACCTTACTGTAAAAACGACCAGAGAGACTTCTGTAGAAGCTATCAAAAAAGCATTTAAAGATGCGTCAGAAGGAGCAATGAAAGGCGTGGTAGGTTATACCGAAGATGCAGTAGTATCTCAAGACTTTGTGAGTGAGGCACGCACTTCTGTGTTTGACGCAGATAGTGCTATTGAGCTCAACCCTACATTCTTCAAACTAGTATCTTGGTACGACAATGAGTTCGGCTATTCAAATAAACTAGTAGACCTCGCAGAAAGAGTAAACTCTCTATAAATTTATAATACGCTTTCGCGAAAATTGACATACTACCATAGTAGTTTCTTTTCGCGGAAGCGTATTTTATTCTTACACACATCTATATGGTTTTAGTTGTAGATAGCGGTTCCACCAAAACAGACTGGATTGCCCTTTCTGATGATGGAAAACACCTTTTCCAAACTCAAACGCTGGGTTTAAACCCTCAAGTTTTATCACAAGAGATAATAAGAGAGCGTATTGTAAATAATTTTGAGCTTTTTAAACATAAGAGCGAGGTTAAAGGTCTTTACTTTTATGGTGCTGGATGTGGTGTAGAAAAACCACGTAAGCTCATTAAAGAAGTGTTTTTAGAAGTTTTTAATGAAGCAGAAGAAATTACTATAAAAGAAGATACTTATGC
>CAWUIT010000083.1:0-10949 GCA_963922345.1 uncultured Dokdonia sp.
GTAACACCCCTTGGCCAGTTTATAGCTGCGCTTATTATGATTATGGGATACGGTATCATTGCTGTACCTACTGGAATTGTAAGTGCTGAGTATGCCAAAGACAGAGATACTGATAAGATAACTATAGATGGAGAAGACTATGTGCATATGAATACACAAGCTTGCGAAAATTGCAATACAAAGAAGCATAGAGATGATGCCCAGTATTGTCATAAATGTGGCTATACACTTCACCATGACATCTAAATATCTTATTGCCATTGTAGGTCCTACTGCTATAGGGAAAACGGCCTTATCAATTGAGGTTGCAAAACATTTTAATACAGCTATCCTCTCTGCAGACTCTAGGCAATTTTTTAAAGAAATGAATATCGGGACTGCCGTACCTGATCCAGAAGAACTAGCCGCAGCGCCTCACCATTTTATCCAACATTTATCGGTTGATGATGCATATAGTGTAGGACAATTTGAAAAAGATGCTTTACAAAAAATAAGTGAAGTTCATACTACTAATAATGTCACCATACTTGTAGGCGGTTCTGGTATGTATGTAGATGCCGTTATAAATGGCTTAGATCATTTCCCAAAAGTAGAAGATGGTGTAAGAGAACATCTTAAAAAAATCCAAGAACAAAAGGGATCTACTGAGCTCCAAGCGCTCCTTAAAAAACACGATCCAAACTATTATAATGAAGTAGACCTCAACAATACGCAACGAGTTATAAGAGCTCTGGAGGTTTGCCTTTCAGCAGGGAAACCTTTTTCTTCCTTCAGAAATCAGCCTAAGCCTAAGAGAGAATTTGAAACCATCAAAATTGGACTCCGCGCAGATCGTGAAGTCCTTTACAACCGAATTAACAAAAGGGTTGACCAAATGATTACAAATGGACTTATTGAGGAGGTTGAGAGTTTGCTTTCGCGAAAGCATAAAAATGCGCTCATCACTGTAGGGTACAGAGAGCTTTTTGAATACTTTGAAGGGAAAGTCACTTTAGAAAAAGCTATTGAAAATATCAAAACCAATACTCGCCGCTTTGCCAAGAGGCAGCTCACTTGGTACCGTCGTGATGATACTATTACTTGGTTTAATTACGACGAATCATACGATACTATACTTTCATTTTTAAACAAAAAAACGCACCACTCATAGAGCGGTACGTTTTTAATTATCACCAATATCTATTTTAGATAGTATTAGTTATTCGTCTTTTTTGACTACGAGACGGAAGCCTTCACCGTGTATGTTTAAGATTTCGACAACGTCATCCTTTTTGAGGTATTTACGCAGTTTTGCAATATAAACATCCATACTTCGTGATGTAAAGTAATTATCATCTCTCCATATTTTTGTAAGTGCTAGCTCACGAGGCATAAGGTCATTTTCGTGCAGAGCGAGCATACGTAATAATTCATTTTCCTTAGGAGATAACTTTATAGGCTCCTCTTCTTTATAAGTTAGAAAACGTAGTTTAGAATTGAGGTGAAAGTTCCCAATATTAAACTCAAATTGCTTTGAATCTGCTACAGAGTCTACAGATTTACGCTGGATAATTGCTTTGATTTTCATAAGCAATACTTCACTATCAAAGGGCTTATTCAAATAATCATCTGCCCCGACTTTGTATCCTTTTAAAACGTCTTCTTTAAGTGCTTTTGCAGTCAAAAAGATAATAGGGATATCCTCATTTTTCTCTCTGATCTCTTTTGCTAGTGTAAATCCATCTTTATAAGGCATCATTACGTCTAGGATACATAGATCATAATCGTCTTTTTTGAACTTCTCAAATCCTTCCATACCATTTTTTGCATGAGTGACGTCATAGTCATTCATCATTAGGTAATCTTTGAGTACTGTTCCAAAATTTGGATCGTCTTCTACTAGTAAAATTTTCTTGTTTTCAGTTTCCATATTAATATGATATTAGTGGTAATTTTATAATGAATGTACTTCCCATTCCTTTTTCACTTTCAACGGAGATTTCTCCTTGGTGATCGTCAACTATTCTCTTTGCATACGCAAGTCCGAGTCCATGGCCTTTTACATTATGTATATCTCCAGTGTGCTCACGGTAAAATTTATCAAAGACCTTTTTCTGTACCGCTTTACTCATCCCATCGCCCTTATCCTTAATTTTAACGATAATTGAGTCCTTTGTATTTTCTGTATAGATGTCAATTTCTGGAGCTCGTTCTTCTGGAGTATACTTTACGGCATTATCCATAATATTCACAAGCACATTTGTAAAGTGAGATTCATTTGCTAATACGGGAGTACGATCTGCATTAAGATGTAAATCTATATATCCACCTCGATCTTCTACGATTAACAATACGTGATTACTAGCGTCTTCAACTAGCTCGTGCATATCTAATCGCTCTTTACTTATATCCAGTTCGTTCTTTTCTAGTTTTGATATCCTTAGCACATTCTCTACCTGGCCGTGCATTCTCTTATTTTCTTCTCTAATTAAACCTTGATAATACGTTACTTTTTCTGGGTTTGTGGCGATTTTTTCATTCTTCAAGGCATCTAAGGCCAAATTAATGGTAGCAATAGGTGTCTTAAACTCGTGTGTCATATTATTTATAAAGTCTGTTTTGATCTGTGAGATCTGACGTTGCTTATTTAATTGATGGAGCGCGCTAGAGTATGCAATAACTATTATAAGTGTAAATATTATGGAGAGCCCAGCCATTCCCAAAATTGAGGAAATGACAAATTTCTTTTCTCCAGGAAATTGTACATACAGTGAGTAATCGCTTAAATCTCTATTATATAAAAAAATGGGCTCACTATAACTGGGAGCAGATTTTCTGAACTTGAAATCTTTAGACCTTACAGTAGTAAGTAAATCATTACTGTAGATACCAAAATCAAAATCTGTTTCTAAATCTCTCTCTGCCAGCTCGATTGTTAAGAGTCTCTCTATTTCTTCTTCAGTAACTCTTTTATGGATAGGGATTTTATTTGCTATCTCGCTTACAATTTCTGAGAATCTAAACTTTTCATAATCAATAAGTCTTGAAAATTCTTGTATGCGACTAGAAGTACTACCGTCTTGTCCATCTACATCAGACTTCTTGAGTATTTGAGTTGATTTTCTATTTGCATATCTCTTAAAGGCTATGCTGTCACCCTCCTCACCAGTAAAACCGGGTGCAGTAATTTTAAAATCTTCTTGTAAAATTCCTCCTGTATAAATAATGAGTTCATTATTTACAAGGTCTTGGTTTATATAAAAATATTCATCAAAGGTCAGATCATCAGGAATTCCTATACTATCTACCATTTTTTGAACTGGATAGTAGTAATCCTCTAGCTCTCTATTCTCTATTTTTTCTACAACTGCAGAGAGCGCTTGTTTTGCATTAAAACTAAACTGCTCTCGCTTTGTATCAACACTACTTGATATCCAGTAACCTTGTACAAAAATGATACCTATGAGAGATAGGCTCATAAGTATTATCAATAAATAGAACAGTTTTTTATTCACTTACCAAAAGTAAGATTTTAACATTTGAAGCCGTTTCGGTTTAACCAAATGTTAACAAGCAAATATTATAGGGCTTTCCAGCCTTGTTTAATGCGTCGTATGAGATGGTTATGTATACGTATTACTGAATCCTTAGACATTTCAAGCATTGTGTTTTCGATCATTGCATCTGCTAGTGCTATTTTTTTGTTATCTGACCACTGCACGCTCATACGATGTAGGACCTCTTTCTCGGTTACTTGATCTCTGTTCATAACCCGCTCAACTCTCTTAGATTTTGGCGCAGTGACAATAATCGTATAATCACAATTATGGTGACCTCCATTCTCAAATAAGATGGCAACTTCTTTAATGACATACGGAGATTCTTGAAGAGAAACCCATTTTTCAAAGTCTACTTGTACAGCAGGGTGTACAATCTTATTTAAACGCTCAAGCAAATCACTATTTCTAAAAACTCTATTGGAAATATATTTTCTGTTTAACCGTCCATCTACATATGATTGATCCCCTAATAAATCAATAATAGCAGATTTTATCTTTGAATCTGACACCATCAACCTCTTAGCTTCTATATCTGCAACATATACAGGCACTTTCAACTCTTGAAAGAATCCCGCTATGGTTGTTTTACCACTCCCTATACCTCCAGTGAGACCTACTACAATCATACTAATTAACTACAATAAATTTTACTTGTTTATTTATAAGCCTCGCACTATTAACCTTTTCAGGCTGCCTAGAGATTGTAAGGGGCAAATACGAATTGCTTTCACTTGCCTCAGAATAGTTACAGGTTACAACGAAATCTGATGATGAGATAGAATCAAAATCCTCGAGCTCAACCTTATAAATAATTTCTGCTGTTTTCGGTAAAATTTTTACACGACCATCGGTATCATTCAAAATGGTAATGGGTACCTGTATTTTACCTTCTGTAAATTTTGCGACATTTTGAGTTATCTGAACCTTTGATGACGATAATTTTACATCACCATCAATCTCATTAGTCACAAGATCTACTTCACTAGATACTGCACTATTTATCTCTGTAATTTTCTTAGAGACTGTTTCTATAAACTCAATTTCATTAAGCGCAAAGCTAGGCCCTACGATAGTAATAGAATCTGGTTCTACCTCTAGTTCTCCTTTAGATCCAAAACCTGTGCTATATGATAATGATACTTTGGGTTGAACAGGAATTTTTTTTGATGATACAGAATCTATTTCTATCGCAATTTTAGACGGTGTCATAGATAGAATAGTAAGATCACCATTGATACTATTACGTACTTTGACCACATTGTCTGTTATCGAATATTCAAAGGTTTTATCTGCAACACGATTTAGCTCTACAAATGGAACTTTTAATATAGGAGCATCTAAAGCATTAGACACTAGTGAAAATCCTGAACCTTGAGCATTGATTTCTATTTGACTAGGATTTATGGTTTGAACGGTTCTATCTAAAGGCACCTCTGTAATTTCCAGCGCTACGTCATAGACTGTGTTGTAAGATTTTGACATCTTAATAAGTGCAGCGACTACTGTAGTTAGCAGTAAAAAGAAAATAAACTCTCTAGCGCTTACACTATTTATTTTAATCCCTTTAAACATACTGAAACTTCTTTAAGATTCTAATTTACTAAAAAATAGTTGCGGAAAACGCTTTCGCGGAAGCTTCCCCAAAAACCTTACCTCTATTGTACTTTTTAAGAAACCAGTCCCATAACCATAAAACTGTATTAGTGTAGCAACAATGCTTAATATTCCAATAACTATACTTCTATTTGAGACTGATGCGTGTGCTAATATTAAAAATAAATAAACTATTAAAATTAATAAGAAGCCAATAAAACCTAGCAAAGCACTAAAGATACTGACCACACACCCGATCAAAAATATCGTGGGAAACCAATAAGTAATTTTCTTGGATGCCGGATGCCAGATATTTAAAATGGGACGTACAAGTCCAAATTTATGAACCTGCTTATAGAACTTACCCCAAGAGATACGTCGTTTATGGTATACAAACGCTTCTGAAAATAATGCTGTATCAAAACCTAATTTCCACAATCGTAATACTAGATCTGGGTCTTCACCTGGGTGAATATCCCCAAAACCTCCACTTGCTTTAAAGGCCTTTTTTGACAATCCCATATTAAAGCTCCTGGGTTGAAATTTTGCAGTTTCTTCGCCTCCACCTCTTATACCACCAGTGGTCAAAAAGGAAGTCATACTATAATTAATGGCTTTTTGAATATTTGAAAAATCTGGATGTGCAGCATCTGGACCGCCGAAACAATCAACATATTGAGTGCTCAAATACTGTTTAACCGTATCTATATAATGTGGTGGTAGTATACAGTCGGAGTCTAGAACAATAAAATAATTACCAGCGGCTCGTTCCATACCATAATTGCGCGAGCTTCCAGGACCAGAGTTTGCCTTCACTAAATAGGTGATGTTCAAATGATCATACTTATCTATTTGATCTTTACAAGGAAGTGAGGAGCCGTCTTCAATAATCACAACCTCATACGCACTCGTCGTATTTTGAGCATTAAAACTGGCTAAAAGTTCAGCGATTTCTTCTGGACGATTATAGACAGGGATAATAAATGACAGCTCGATGGACATTAAACAAAACTACTATTTCAGGCAAGGTTAAACAACAAGAAACCACCGAAGACATATCGGTGGTTTAATTCTATATGCGCTTTCGCGAAAGCGTACTAAAGATTTACTCGTGCCCCTCTGCTTTCATAAAGGCTTCCATCACTTCATTACTTACGCCTGTATTACTAAAACCACCATCATTATAGAGGTTTTGCATTGTCACACGTTTTGTGAGATCTGAAAATAAGGTCACTGTATAATCTGCACAATCTTGTGCTGTAGCATTTCCTAATGGGCTCATCTTTTCTGCATAAGCAATAAATCCATCAAAACCTTTAACACCCTGACCCGCTGTAGTTGGTGTTGGGGATTGTGAAATGGTGTTTACTCTTACTTTCTTTTCCTTTCCATAAAAATAGCCAAAGCTACGAGCGATAGATTCAAGATATGCCTTATTGTCTGCCATATCGTTATAGTCTGGGAAAACACGTTGTGCCGCCATATACGTAAGTGCTACAATACTACCCCACTCATTCATCGCATCGTGTTTGTAGAGTGTTTGCATCACCTTATGAAAAGACATCGCAGAAACATCTGTACCTTTTTGAGTCCAGTCATACTTTTGATCTGTGTAAGCTCTACCCTTACGTACATTAACCGACATCCCGATGGAGTGTAGGACAAAATCTAATTTACCCCCTAATATTTCTTGTGCTTTTGTAACAAGATTTTCTAGATCTTCTAGAGATGTGGCATCTGCTGGAATAATTTCTGAGCCCGTCTTTTCGGCAAGTTCATTTATTTGACCCATACGCATAGCGATAGGTGCATTAGTCAATACAAAAGTGCCTCCTTCCTCGTGCACTCGTTCTGCTGTTTTCCAAGCTATCGAGTTTGCATCGAGTGCTCCAAATATGATTCCTCGTTTTCCTTTAAGTAAATTATAACTCATAATAAAAGGTATGGTTTGATAATTAGTTGTTGTACGTTTTTGCCAGTTATAGGCTAGTGATTGTAAATATCGTGGTTTCTATTTAATTCACTTTAATTAAGTAAGTTTTTTGCGTGATCGATTGCAGCACGACTCTGTTGATTACCCCCGAGCATTGCTGCGATTTCAACAATACGCTCATCGTCATTTAAGTACTCAATAAAGGTTTGTGTACGCTCATTTGTGTCTTTCTTATAAACTTTAAAATGTGAGCGCCCCTGACCAGCTATCTGTGGGAGATGGGTAATACTTATGAGTTGCATAGTCTGCCCCATTTTTTTTAGAATACCACCCATTTTTACTGCTATATCACCACTTACACCAGTGTCTATCTCATCAAATATTAGGGTAGGTAATCTTTTATGTGTACTCAAAACTGCTTTGAGGGCTAGCATCACTCTTGACAGCTCTCCTCCCGAAGCTCCTTTATCTAAAGGTTTTAGTGCGCCTCCCTTGTTTGCTGAAAATAAAAATTCTAGAGAGTCTACCCCTTTTGCATTGAGTGTTTGCTGCGCAGTAATTGCGACTTGAAATTGGGCATTAGGCATTCCCAGTTCTAATAGCAATTTCTCTACCTTAGATTTTAAAAGTGGTGCCGCTGTAACGCGCTCATCAAACAATCGCTTTGCAAGTTTTTGAGCTTGCTCTTCAAGAAATGCAATCTCTTTATTTAATAGATCTATCTTACCATCTACTCCAGCTACTTCTTGAAGTTTTACATCCAGCTGATCCTTTATGACAATAAGCTCTTCAACAGTTTCTACTTGATGCTTCTTCTTTAACGAGTGTAAGAGCTGTAGTCGAGCATTAACCTTTTCTAAGGTAACAGGGTCTGCATCTACTCTCTCAACGGCATCACTCAGAGAGGCTGCTACATCTTCTAGTTCTAATAATGTACTATTGACTCTTTGATACAAATCGTCATAAAGTGCACCATAACTACTTAGTTTTGAAAGCGCCGTGCGAGCCTCAGTAAGAAGATCGATAGCGCCACTCTCATCAACAGATAGTCTTTGAATGGCAAGAGCCAGCTGCTGCACGATCTCGTCTGCATTGCTTAAAGTATTTAATTCTTCCTCAAGATTTTCATACTCTCCTGTCGTCAGGCTAGCTTCATCAAGTTCTGTAAAAAGAAATGATTGATAGTCATATTCTAATTGGGCTTGTTTATTATTTTCTAAGAGCTCAACAAGCTCTGCCTTCTTTTTTTTCCAGGTGTTATAAGCTTGTTTATATTCAGCTACCAATGTTCCTAGATCTGCAAAGGTGTCAATCATTTCATATTGAAAATGATTTTCGACAATTTGATGGGTTTTGTTCTGACTATGAATGTCAACCAGTTGCTCTCCTAATGCAGAAAGTTGATTAAGGTTAACTGGTGTATCGTTTATAAAGGCTCTGCTTTTCCCAGAAGGTAATATTTCGCGTCTAACTATGGTTGCTTCTTCATAGTCCAGATCGTGAGTCTCAAAGAATGATTTTAATTGGTAATTCTTAATGTAGAAAATCCCTTCTACCACACATTTTAAGCTTCCATCGCCTGCACTTGACATATCAGCTCTTTTACCCGTTATAAGACCTAGAGCCCCAAGCAATATAGATTTACCCGCACCAGTCTCTCCGGTAATCACAGTAAAGCCCTTATCAAACTTGAGTTGTACAGATTGAATAAGAGCGTAATTTTTTATAGAAAGTGAAGTAAGCAATAGTAATAAGGTTCTAAATTATTGATACTGTCTAAAACTACTAAAATTCTCGACAAACGAGACTATCTTATTCCTGAAACGAGACTAATTTACACTTCTCCTAAAAGGTGATCTGACGCCAAAAATTTGATTTTGTAGGTGCCACTTGATTGAGCGTTTCTACTAGAGAGGTAATATTCACTGAAGGACCACCAGAAAATATAGAAGCAATTTCTTCTCCTTTGGTATCAAAAAACACGCGCGTTAAAAAGTTATTAGGTCTCTTTTTATACATAGATTGAAATTGTAA
This sequence comes from uncultured Dokdonia sp., assembly GCA_963922345.1. Classification (GTDB taxonomy): domain Bacteria; phylum Bacteroidota; class Bacteroidia; order Flavobacteriales; family Flavobacteriaceae; genus Dokdonia. Next base: position 9,100 of record CAWUIT010000083.1, read on the forward strand.
TAATGATGTTGCAAGCGTTTGTTTACTACGCTTTTTATCATCAATCATAAAGTCCAGGCCAGTACGGTGATACGTGTACATAATACCAGCAAATTCTCTAAAATTAGGTGAGAGCAAATCCTCATTAAGGCGATACCTCGACTGTGCTCCATCTTGAGGACTCCATCCCGTTTGATTGTTAGGTTGCGCTGTAGTAACTATCTGTTTTGCCTCTTGAAAATACTTGTCACCATCATTAAGCTTAAAAGTATTTGAATCCATACCTATTATAGTATAAGCATAGAATGCCATTACAGACACTAAATTAGAGTCAAAAGTATTAGGGTTATAAATTAACGGTTGAAATTCCGTGTATTCAAAATCAAACTGCTTGTCATTAAAATTTAATGTAGGTGTATCATAATTAGATCCATACACTGGTCTTGAAGCGCCTACTTGAACACTCGCCCTAAAGTTGTTTCCATCTTGCTGTGTAACAATGATATTAAATGAGCAATCAATACGCTCTTGTTGCTTATACCTTCGATCTGTCCACTTGGTGTTGTTCATAAACTCTGTTAATGAACGCTCTAGTGTCTTAAAAACTTGAAGGTCTGCTTTGTTAGTCTGCTCGGCATTTATAACGACTACAGCATTTAATTCTTGTGCAAACGATATGCAAGAAGAGAAAATAAAAACTAACAATAGTAGTGCTCTCATAATATATACGATGTGATTTTCTCAAAAATATCTACGGCAACAGCAGTTTTAGATTTCAAATCATACTGAGTAGTGGTACCGTCCTTTTCAATAAACGTGATTTTGTTTGTTTTAGTCTGAAAACCTGCACCGCTATCATTAAGAGAATTGAGTACAATGGCATCAAGATTTTTTTTCTTAAGCTTTAAAGTAGCATTCTCAAGTTCATTCTCTGTTTCTAATGCAAAACCTAAAAGGTATTGTTCTTTTTTAATTTTGCCTAAGGATGCAAGGATGTCTTTAGTCTTCACAAGCTCAATGCTTATAGCAGCGTCCTTCTTCTTAATCTTTTCGGTTGCTACTTGAGCAGGTTTATAATCTGCTACTGCTGCAGCTGCTATTACAATGTCACTATCTTCAAAAATACGATGCGCTGCATCATACATATCTTGTCCAGAAACTACCTTGTGTACCGTAATTAATTGGTGTTCAATATGTATAGCACTAGGCCCCAAGATCAAATCTACTTTCGCTCCTAGCTGGGCAGCTCTCAATGCTAGCTCGCAACCCATTTTACCACTACTATGATTACCTATAAAACGCACAGGATCTATAGCTTCATACGTAGGCCCTGCCGTTATCATAACACGCTTTCCGTGCAAAGGTAGTTTGCTTAAAACATCGTTCTCAATAAATGATACAATATCCTCTGGCTCCGCCATTCTACCCTTTCCTACTAATCCTGATGCAAGTTCTCCACTCGTTGCATCAATCATAATATTACCGTAAGACTGTAATTTTTGAAATGAATGTTTTGTAGATGGATGCTTATACATATCTAAATCCATCGCAGGGGCAAAATAAACTGGACATTTTGCGCTCAAGTAAGTAGCTAGTAACAAATTATCTGAGCTACCACTTGCCATTTTAGACAAGGTGTTTGCTGTTGCAGGTGCGATCACCATAAGGTCTGCCCATAAGCCTAACTCTACGTGATTCGTCCATACAGCATTTTCATCATCTTCAATAGTAAATGATGAGTGTACTGGGTTGTTAGATAATGTACTTAATGTAAGAGGTGTTACAAAGTCCTTTGCTGCCTCTGTCATTACTACTTGCACAGAAGCGCCAGCCTTTATGAATGCTCTCACAAGACTGGCGCTTTTATATGC
>CAWUIT010000084.1:0-10898 GCA_963922345.1 uncultured Dokdonia sp.
CTATTTAAAAAGGCATACTGCTCATACTCCACACCAGAATACCAAGCCATAAATAATTCGGTAATGTAAGCCACACCTACTATAGAACCAGTAATCATAATTACGATGTTCATAAGTTCAATATGCTGTATCGTGATATAAGCTTCTAGACTTACCACCTTACGCATAATAATCAAAAGCGTGTTTACCATTGCAAATCCTGAGAATACCGCTCCTGCAACAAAGTAAGGAGGGAAAATCGTCGTGTGCCATCCAGGAATAACAGAAGTAGCAAAGTCAAAGGATACAATGGTGTGTACAGAAAGTACAAGAGGCGTTGCTAATCCCGCAAGTACAAGTGAAACTTCCTCAAAACGCTGCCAGTCTTTTGCTCTTCCGGACCAACCAAAGGATAATAAACTATAGATCTTTTTCTGAAAAGGCTTTACCGCACGATCACGTATCATAGCAAAATCAGGTAAGAGACCAGTCCACCAGAAAACTAGTGAAACTGATAAATATGTTGATATTGCAAATACATCCCAGAGCAGTGGTGAGTTAAAGTTTACCCATAATGACCCAAATTGATTAGGTATTGGCAATACCCAATACGCAAGCCATGGACGTCCCATGTGAATGATTGGAAATAAACCAGCTTGAACAACAGAAAATATTGTCATTGCCTCTGCAGATCTGTTAATTGCCATACGCCATTTCTGACGAAATAACAGTAACACCGCAGATATTAATGTTCCAGCGTGACCAATACCTACCCACCATACAAAGTTAGTGATATCCCATGCCCATCCTACAGTTTTATTAAGACCCCAACTACCGATACCATTTGAGATGGTATAGATAATACAGCCTATTCCCCATAAAAAGGCAACAAGTGCGATAGAGAATACGATCCACCACGATTTATTTGCTCGTCCCTCTACAGGAGCTACAATATCTAAAGTTACATCGTGATAAGTTTTATCTCCGGTAACTAGTGGTCTTCGTATAGGTGCTTCGTAATGCGCCATAATCCTATATAATTAGTTCTTTTGATTAGTTGTTTTTTAAACTTCTTCTGTATTACGTACAATCGCTTGATAGAATACATTTGGTTTTGTCCCCACGTGCTCGAGTAAGTGATACATACGATCATCCTCTCTAAGCTCAGCAATCTCACTCTCCTTATCGTTTATATCTCCAAAGGCAAGAGCTCCATTAGTACAAGCATTAGAACAAGCAGTTGCAAACTCACCGTCCTTAATCTTTCTACCATCACGCTTAGCATCAAGAATTGTTTTCTGTGTCATTTGAATACACATAGAACATTTCTCCATTACACCACGAGAACGAACGGTAACATCTGGATTCAACACCATACGACCTAAGTCATTATTCATATGGTAATCAAATTCATCGTTTCCATTGTAAAGGAACCAGTTGAAGCGACGTACTTTATATGGACAGTTGTTCGCACAATATCTCGTACCTACACAACGGTTATAAGTCATGTGGTTTTGACCTTGACGACCGTGAGCAGAAGCTGCTACTGGACACACAGTCTCACAAGGAGCGTGGTTACAGTGCTGGCACATAATTGGCTGAAAAGCAACTTGTGGGTTTACAGCAGGATCTTCAAGCTCTCCAAATCCTCCTAAGGATCCTTTATCTCCTCCTAATCCTTTAAAGTCATTCTTTTTTGTATCGTCTAATTCAAAGGTCTCTTCAGAAGAGTAGTATCTATCAATACGTAACCAGTGCATATCGCGACTACGTCTTACTTCTGTTTTACCTACTACAGGAACGTTGTTTTCGGCGTGACAAGCTATTACACAAGCACCACATCCCGTACAAGCGTTTAGATCAATAGCAAGATTGAAATGATGCCCTATAGATCTGTCAAATTCATCCCAAAGATCTACTTCTGGCGAAGTAACTTCATACTCGATATGCCCTTTACTTACTTCCGGTACAGGGTTCCAATAATGCTTATCTTTAGTATTAAATATTTCGAGAGTAGTCTCTCTCACGATATCACCACGACCCATAAGTGTATTATGGAGCTGTACAGAGGCAAACTCATGTACTCCTGGCGCTTTTTCTATTGAAACTTTATGAGTGGTTTGGAAGTTCTGCATAAGTGGGTATGCATTCACCCCTGTTTGCATCTCCTCTTGGATACCCTCTTTACGTCCATATCCTAGAGCAAGCCCAACAGAACCTTTCGCTTGTCCAGGCTGTATCATTACTGGTACATTTTCTACAGTAACGCCATTTACAGTAACATTTGCGTAATGACCATTAAGGCCACCATCTGCATCGTGTCTCGCCTCTGTAAAGAAAGAACTTCTGTCAAACCATAAACCAAGATCTTTTGCATCTGCTTCAGACATGGTAAGGTAGTTATCCCATGTGCAACGTGTTAATGGATCTGGCATTTCTTGTAACCAAGGATTATTCGCTTGATTACCATCACCCATTGATGTCATTGTGTATAAAGTGAGCTCAAAATTACCATCGCCCTCTTGCAACATATTTAAAGACAACCCAGCATCTTCAGACATAGAAACTTGCGAAGAAGTTACCGCTTTCGCGAAAGCGCTAGTCTCAACAACTCCTGCTTGAATAGATTTATTAAATGGTATTCCCGCAGCAGACATTGTTTGCTTTAGGTAATCATAATAAGACATCCCAGCGTCCATCCAAACTAACAGACTCTGCTGAAACTGACGTGTATTGAAAATCTCTTTAATAGTAGGCTGTTGCAAACTAACCTCCCCCATTTTAATTTGAACATCACCCCAAGACTCTAAATAATGAGGTACTGGCGCAACATGTGTAGAAAGTGCAGCGGTCTCATCTGTTCTAATAGAACAAGCAACAGACACATCTACCTTCTTCAACCCTTCTACAAAGTCTTGGGCATTTGGTAAACTATATACCGGATTTACTCCAGCCATGATAAGTGTTCCTATCTGACCAGCGTTCATCTGTTTTACAAGCTCAATAACTTTACGAGCATCACCAGATCGAGTTAGTTTTGGGCTATTAACATCAATAGCAGCCTTACCTACATTAAAATCTAAGGCAATTCTTTGAGTTGAGACATCTTGAACTCCAGTAAGTAAAATACCCTTATCACCTGCAGCCACAAGCGCCTTTCTTGCCTGAGCAACTTTAGTCTTTAATGTATCTGATAGACCAGCCGTTGTTCCACCAGCAAGGGCTTGAACAATTAATCGCTGTTGTGACGGGGTTGCAGGCACACGCACATCTGCATTTGCACCTGACAATGACATATTAGCCTCAAACTGGAAATGTTGAGACATTTTACCATTCTTAGGGATACGTCCTTTACCGTAAGCGGAGTCATATCCACCACCATTCCAATCTCCTAAAAAGTCTGCCCCTACAGAAACAATCACCTCTGCTTTACCTAGATCGTAATCTGGCAATGCACGGAAACCATACTTTATCTCAAATGCATCAAGCGCAAATTGCTCACCTGCTGCATCGTAAACCACGTGCTCTACATTTGGAAACGCGGCTTTAAATTCTTCAATAATTTTATCGGTTGATGGGCTTGCAAAAGTTTGAGTAAGTAAAACTGCTTTCTTACCACCTTTTAATGCTCCTACTACACCCTTATCAATATCATCCCAAGAAACCTCTTCTCCTCCTGCAGTTGGAAACTGAGCTCTCTTTGTATCATACATTCCTAAAACTGAAGCGTGAACACGGGCATTTGCACCGTAACCAGCTTTTGCCAGGTCATTATTCTCGATTTTAATAGGTCGACCTTCACGTGTCTTAACGAGAACACTTGCAAAATCAAAACCATCTGCAATGGTAGTCGCATAATAATCTGCTACACCAGGTACAATTTGCTCTGGCTGTACCACATACGGTACAGATTTTACAACAGGACCCTCACAAGCGGCAAGCGAAGCTGCAGCTGTCGAGAAGCCAACATATTTTAAGAAGTCTCGGCGTGTTGTCTCTGAAGATTCAAGAGTTTCTTTATCACCCAAAAACTCGTCTGTCGGAATCTCCTGTACAAACTCATTCTGTTTAAGCGCCTCTATAGATGAGTCTCCTTGGAGCTCATCGACACTTTTCCAGTATTTCTTGTTTGATGACATATAATTGATTTATTAATTGTGATTCTCTAAGAACCGATAATTTAATTTGATTACTCTAGCTTATACTAGGGATAGCATTGTTTAGTAATGGCATTTTCCACATTCGAGCCCACCCATCTGAGCAGCTGTCACTTTCTCTACGCCGTACTTCTTTGCGAGTTGTTCGTGAATCTCTTCGTAATACTCATTTCCTTCGATCTTCACATTTGTCTCTCTGTGACAGTTAATACACCATCCCATAGTCAAAGGAGCATGCTGGTACATAATCTCCATCTCTTGTACAGGACCGTGACATTTCTGACACTCAATACCAGCTACAGACACGTGTTGTGAATGGTTAAAATAAGCAAAGTCTGGTAAGTTGTGGATACGTACCCACTCTACAGCTTGCGTTTCTCCAGTATAAGATTGAGTCGCCTCATCCCAACCTACAGCTTTGTAGAGCTTCTGTATTTCTTTATCATAAAATGCTTTAGAATATTCTTCCGTAACAGACGTATATTCTGACTCTGGCCCTGCAACTTCTGCAATAGACTTGTGACAATTCATACAAATGTTAAGCGATGGAATCCCAGAGTGCTTAGACACTCTAGCTGAAGAGTGACAGTATTTACACTCTATAGCATTTTCTCCAGCGTGTATTCTATGTGAATAATGAATAGGTTGCACAGGCATATATCCTTGATCTACTCCAACCTGCATCATCCAACCATATACAAAGTATGCGCTTCCAAGTAACAAAAAGATTACAGAAACTAATACCAAGAATTGATTTTCTATAAAAACTTGCCATACAGGCTTGCGTTTTTCTTTAACTGGTAATGCAATACCCTGTGCCCCTGCAAATTTGCTTAATGTATTATTTACTAAAAACAATACAGCTACTAGAAGCAATAAAATAAACCCTAAAACAGCAAGAATAATTGTGTTTGACACACCACCTGCTTCACCAGCCGCTGCACCTGGCACAACTGCAGCCACAGGAGCTTCTGGTTTAGGCGTATCAGTGTAAGCAAGTATATCATCAATATCCGGCTCAGTCAATGCTGGAAAAGCGTTCATCACCTTTCTACCATTTTCTTCATACACACTTATCGCAAGTGCATCACCAGATTTGATTAATCCCTGACTGTTTTTGATCCATTTATACAACCAGTCTCTATCGTATTTTTCTGACACCCCATACAAAGCTGGCCCCGTCATAGGTTTATAAAGCTTATGACAAGCAGCACAGTTTGCTTTAAAAAGCGCCTCCCCATTTGCAACGCTCACATTTGAGCCACCTTCGTCTTGTGCAAAAAGAGAACCTGAAAGAGTAAGAAGCAATATCGCTAGCAGCGTAAAGATTCTTGAGAATGAATTTTGGCGTTTAACCTGTATCATATTGATAATGAATTAGCTTCAAAAAGATGGCACGGTTTTTACTTTATTTACACTGTTAAGATGTAGTTAATCCCGCGCACAAAATTGTATGCAAAAATACTACACAAACGTCATTTCTTACACCACCAGACTGGCGTTCTTATTAATTTATAATTGTTCTAAATAATAATTTTTAATTGTTTAAGTTTTAAACTTTTACCTTTACTAAAAATTACAACCTATGAAATTTAATAAACCTAGCCAAACCCTTATAATAGTGATTGTTGGGGTTCTTTTTTGCGCTTTCGCGAAAGCGCAATCCGCACAAGTTATCATAAATCAAGATGATAGAATTACCCAACTTTTGGAATTAAAAAGTGATCTAGAAAAAGAGGGTAAAATCACAGATCGTTACAAAATACAGCTTTATTCTGGTAGCTTAAATATCGCCAGTTCAACACTAAAAAAATATCGTAATCGCATAGGAACTTGGAGCTCTTCAATTAAACACGAGACACCTAATTATAAAGTTTGGATAGGCAACTTTAGAAATAGAAGAGAAGCCGACCGTGCGCTGATAGATATTAGAAAAGAGTTTTCTAGCGCATTTATCTTCAAGCCTGGCAAACAATAGCATTTCAATAACGCGTTACTAAGAATAGACTTTAGAGAGTGAATCTAAACAACCAACCACCTCCAAAACGGACTTCTAGATATATTTACAGAACGAAAGTAGCCAAAACCAAGTTGACTTAAAATTACAAATAGGTTTTACAGATTTCACATTTTCGCGAAAGCGCATAAAAAAACCGCTCAAATGATTTTGAGCGGTTTTTCTTTTATAATGCAACTCTTATTTGAGTTTCTTTTTTACAGCAACCTCTTGGAATGCTTCTATAACATCGTCAATTTTGATGTCGTTATAGTTCTTAATTTGCATACCGCAATCGTATCCTTTTGAAACTTCTTTAACATCGTCCTTGAATCGTTTAAGTGTGGCCAGTTCACCTGTATACACTACGACACCATCACGTATGAGCCTTATACTAGAGTTTCTATAAATTTTACCACTTGTTACCATACAACCGGCAATAGTACCTACTTTAGAAATCTTGAATGTCTCTCTGATCTCTGCAGTACCTGTAATCTCTTCACGCATTTCTGGAGAAAGCATTCCCTCCATTGCATCTTTAAGATCATTGATCGCATCATAGATAATGGAATAAGTACGGATATCTATTTCCTCCTTATCTGCCACCATCCTTGCATTTCCAGCAGGACGCACATTAAATCCAATAATAATGGCATCTGACGCTGAGGCTAATAGAACATCACTTTCTGTGATTGCTCCTACCCCTTTATGTATGATATTTACTGCAATTTCCTCTGTCGATAGTTTCTGGAAACTATCAGTTAATGCTTCTACAGATCCATCAACGTCTCCTTTAAGTATAATATTAAGCTCTTTAAAGTCTCCTAGTGCAATACGACGTCCAATTTCATCTAACGTGATATGGCGTTGCGTACGTACGCTTTGCTCTCTTTGCAATTGTGTACGTTTTGTAGCAATATCCTTTGCCTCACGCTCATCTGTCATAACAACAAACTTATCACCTGCTTGTGGCGCGCCGTCTAATCCAAGAACAGAAACTGGTGTAGAAGGACCTGCCTTCTTTATCTTCTTGCCACGCTCATCGTGCATTGCTTTGACTTTTCCAGAAGTAGTACCTGCGAGTAGATAATCTCCAACTGTTAAAGTACCTGCTTGAACTAAAATAGTAGACACGTATCCACGACCTTTATCAAGGAAAGCCTCTACTACCGTTCCATTTGCATTTCTATCTGGATTTGCTTTAAGCTCTAAAAGTTCTGCTTCTAATAATACTTTTTCGAGTAATTCTTTTACTCCTGTTCCTTGCTTTGCAGATATTTCTTGAGATTGGATCTTACCTCCCCAGTCTTCAACAAGAAGATTCATTTGAGCTAGACCTTCTTTAATTTTTTCTGGATTTGCAGCTGGCAAATCTATTTTATTTATCGCAAAAACTATTGGAACTCCCGCTGCTTGTGCGTGCGATATAGCCTCCTTAGTTTGTGGCATTATATCATCATCTGCAGCGACAACAATCACAGCAATATCTGTAACTTGTGCTCCACGAGCCCTCATTGCTGTAAACGCTTCGTGACCTGGTGTGTCTAAAAATGCTACTTTTTTACCATTTTCTAATTGAACACCGTACGCACCTATGTGCTGCGTAATACCTCCACTCTCACCAGCAATTACATTTTCTTCACGAATGTAATCTAGTAAGGATGTTTTACCGTGATCTACGTGCCCCATAACTGTTACAATAGGCGCTCTTTCTATAAGATCTTCTGGTGAGTCTACAACTTCTTCTATTGAATCTTCTAAGTCTGCTGTAACAAACTCAACAGAATAACCAAACTCATCTGCTACGATTGAAAGGGTCTCAGCATCAAGACGCTGATTCATAGTTACCATCATCCCAAGAGACATACACGCCGATATAATTTGGGTAACCCCAACATCCATCATTGTTGCAACTTCACTTACGGTTACAAACTCAGTAACTTTTAATATTTTGCTCTCTGCATCTTGTTGTGCTAGATCGTCTTCTGTTTTTTGACGGTGTTGATCTCGTTTATCACGGCGATACTTTGCACCTTTACCTTTACTAGACTTTCCTTGAAGTTTTTCAAGTGTCTCGCGTATTTGCTTTTGTACTTCTTCTTCAGTAGGCTCTTCTTTTACTACACGACCTCTACCCTTACCTGCGTTGCCTCGTTGATTATTACCACCACCTCTATTATTACCACCACTTTTTGGAGCAGCAGATCCCGGCTTCGTAATACGACGGCGACGCTTTTTCTTATCGTCTGAAGATGACTTCTTTTCTGGTTTCTTAAATTTAGATAAATCTATCTTCTGGCCCGTAAAATTAGGTCCATCAAGTTTCTTATAATCTGTTTTTAAAACCTCATCACCAGGCCTAACCTCTTTTTCTGCAGCCACTTCTTTTTCCTTAGAAGGTTTGGCTTCTGGAGTCTTAGCTTTTGGAGTTTCTTTGGTTTTTTGACTCGCAGGAGCGTCAGTTTTTACAGCTTCCTTTTTTGGAGCCTCCTTAGGGGCAACTTCCTTCTTTGCCTCCTCAATGGGCTTTGTCTGTTCTTTTACCTCTTTTCGGTCTTTTAAATTACCTGCAGGCTTATCCAAATCTATTTTACCTACTTGCTTTGGTCCGTTAAGCTGTGCTTTTGCTTTAACTACCTCTTCTTTTTTCGGTTCTTCTGCTTTCGCTTCAGCTTTTGCTTCGGCACGTGCCTCGGCTTTGGCTTCTATTTCTTCTTCACGAGCAGCGCGCAGCGCTTCCTTTTCTTTTTCTTTTGCTTCAGCAACTTCCTTAGAAGCTACTCTTTTATTGGCATCTGTTTGAAACTCATCCGAAAGCACCTCATAAACTTCATTAGAAATTTTTGTAGTCGGACGTGCCTCTATCTCAATACCTTTTGAATCCAAAAATTCAACGGCACGATCTAGAGAAATATTCAATTCTCGTAATACCTTGTTTAAACGCATTGTTGCTGCTGCCATAAACTGCTCTAAATTTTATTCTTAACCTACTTGTTAACTTTGTAGGGTATTCTATTCTTCAAATTCTTCCTTGAGGATTCTCATCACGTCAAGTACTGTTTCTTCTTCAAGATCTGTACGCCGTACGAGATCCTCTACATCTTGCTCTAAAACACTGCGTGCAGTATCTAAACCAATTTTTGCAAAAGCTTCAATCACCCACGCTTCTATCTCATCTGAGAATTCCGTAAGCTCCACATCTTCTTCTACACCTTCTCTATAAACATCAATCTCATAGCCCGTAAGTTGGCCAGCGAGGCGTATATTATGTCCACCACGACCTATAGCTTTACTCACCTCTTCTGGTTTGAGAACTGCTTGTGCTGTCTTATTCTCTTCATCTATTTTGATACTTGTAATACGAGCTGGACTTAATGCCCTAGTAATATACAAGTTAAGATTATTTGTGTAATTGATCACATCAATATTTTCATTACCAAGCTCACGTACAATACCGTGTATACGCGACCCTTTCATTCCAACACAAGCCCCTACAGGATCAATACGATCATCATAAGAGTCTACAGCTACTTTTGCTTTTTCTCCAGGTATTCTAACTACTTTTTTAACTGTAATTAGACCATCAAATACTTCTGGAATTTCTGATTCAAACAGTTTTTCCAAAAATAATGGAGAGGTACGGGACATAATAATTGATGGCTTATTTCCTTTAAGCTCAACACTTTCAATAACCCCACGTACATTTTCTCCTTTTCTAAAAAAGTCTGAAGGTATCTGACGATCCTTAGGTAATATAATCTCATTACCATCATCATCTAGTAATATAATAGCACGATGACGAATGTGATGAACTTCTGCGGTATAAAGGTCTCCCTCTAATTCCTTAAAATGCTTATATATGTTTGTATTATCGTGCTCGTGAATTTTACTTATCAAATTTTGTCTCAACGCCAAAATGGAGCGACGTCCTAAATCGATCAATTTTACCTCTTCAGACACATCTTCTCCTACTTCAAAGTCTTCTTCGATCTTTCGCGCATCTGTTAATGATATTTCTTCATTATCATCCTCTACCTCACCATCTGCAACCACAACACGGTTACGCCATATCTCAAGGTCTCCTTTATCTGGGTTAATAATAATATCAAAATTATCGTCACTACCAAATCTTCTTTTGAGCGTGCTTCTAAACACTTCCTCTAAGATGGCCATCAGGGTTACACGATCTATTAATTTATCGTCCTTAAATTCTGAAAAAGAATCGATTAACGCTAAATTCTCCATATCAACATTTGTTAAAATTTAATCATCACTTTTGCTTGTACAATCTCTTGGTAAGGTATGGTTTCTGTTTTTTCGACAGTTACTTTCCCTTTTCCTACAGGTTTAGGCTCTCTTGATTTCCAAGTGAGTGTTATATCTGTATCTGTCGCTTGAGTCATTAATCCTTCGATTTTATCTCCTCCTTGCGTCTTTACTTCTAAGTGTCTATTTACATTCTTTTTATACTGCCTAGGGATTTCTAATGGGCTTGTTGCACCTGCAGACATCACCTCTAATGAAAAGTCTTCTTGATCACGATCAAGGTTATGCTCAATCTTACGACTTACGAGCATACAGTCCTCTACTTTTACGCCTTCATCACCATCAATAATTATTTTAATCTCATTACTCCCTTGAATATCAAGACTAATCAAAAATAATTCTGGATTTTCATCCAGCACTTCTTGTAATAAATTTGCAACTTTTTCCTTCAACATATAAGCCTATAAAAAGAGGGGACCGCTGTCCCCTCTGTATTCACT